>JAYUXS010000482.1:0-2828 GCA_043752845.1 Lysobacterales bacterium
ATCCACCATTTGCGCCCGGTGACGACGTAATGATCACCGTCGCGCTCGATCCGCGTCGCGATATTGGTGGCATCGCTTGAAGCCACTTCCGGTTCGGTCATCGCGAAGGCCGAACGCGTCTTGCCGGCGAGTAGGGGCAGCAGCCAGCGCTCTTGCTGCAGCGGCGAACCGAAGTGATGCAGCACTTCCATATTGCCGGTGTCCGGCGCATTGCAGTTGATGGTTTCCGGCGCGATCAGCGACTGGCCGGTGATTTCGGCCAGCGGTGCGTAGTCGAGATTCGACAGGCCGGCACCATGCTGTTCGTCGGGCAGGAACAGGTTCCACAACCCGCGCTGCTTTGCTTCGGTCTTCAGGGTTTCCATCACTGGCGGAATCGTCCAGCGCTGCCCCGGTTGTTCGATATGCGCTTCGAATTCGGTTTCGGCGGGCAGCACGCGCGTGCGCACGAAATCGGAGAGTTCGCTATGCAGGGCACGCACGCGATCGGAAAATGGGAACAGCGGCGACAGCGACATCGGTGACCTCAGAAATGCGTCCAGAGTTGGCGTTCGCCAGGCGCGGCGAGATGCGGCAGTTGGTTGAAACTGAGCAGGCGCACGCCGCCGTCGAACATCACGAATTCGCTCAGTGCCGAATTGCGGATGGCGATATTGAGATCGACCGAGCGCGCGTCCGGCACTTCCAGCGCGCGCTGCGCCAGTTGCGCGATGACGCCACCCGAGGTGACCAGCAACACGCGTTCGCGACCGCGATGGCGTTCGGTCAGACGCGTCATTGCTGCGGCGACGCGGGCACGGAAGGCGAACCAGCCCTCGTCGAGCTGCGCGTCCATCGCGCCACTGGCCCAATGCCGCAACGCCGCGAGCAGGTAGCGTGCGACCGCCATGCGGTCTTTCGGGCCCGGCATTGCGCCGATGGAAGCCGAACGATGCTCCGGGTGTTCGGCGAGAAATGCCGCGAGTACGGCACCGTGGTCGAACTCGTTGAATCCTGCATCGATCTCGGGTTCGGGCAGCGGTCGGTCGATTTCGGCATAGGCCTGCTCGATGCCGTTCAGCGTCTGCTGATGACGGCGCATGGCGCCGACCACGACAGCATCGAAGGTGTAGTCGTGGTCGGCGGCAAGCCAGCGTCCGAGGCGCAAGGCCTGCGTCTCGCCGTGGGTCGAGAGTTGATCGTAGTCATCGGCATCAAACGATGCCTGCGCATGACGGACGGCAAGAATTTCGGTCATCTCATCCTCCCGCGCCGGCCAGGCCGGCGCCGATTTCGATTAGTGGATTGGCGATCAGCACGCGCACCAGTTGCAAGGCCAGCAGCACGAAGATCGGCGAGATGTCGAAGCCGCCGATCGGCGGAATCAGGCGTTGCATGGGCTTCATGATCGGGTCGGTCAGCCGGTACAGGATCTGCACGGCCGGGTTTGACGGATCCGGCGAAACAAAACTCAGGATGGCACGGATGATGATGATCCAGAACAATGCCATTGCCGCGAATTCGATCAGCAGCGCGAAACTGATCACCAGCAGCGCCAACACATTCAAGCTCAGGCCGGCAAGCCAATACAACAGCCAAGTTTCCAGCACCATCAGCAGGAAGGTGACGAGCAGGGCGGCAAGGTTCCAGCCGCGGATCACCGGCAGCGCTTTCTGGATCGGGATCAGTACCGGATTGGTCGCACGATAGACGAACTGCGAAATCGGGTTGCGAAAATCCACACGCAGGCCCTGCATCAGCAGACGAAAGAAAAACAGCCCGATGATCAGGCCGAAGATCGCTTGCACGATCAGCGCGCCGGCATTGGCGAGGTGATTCATCTCAGCGCCCGAACTGGTACGACAGTTCGCGACCACGCTCGGTGGCGCGGTCGATGGCGGCGGCGACGAGATCGGCGAAGCCACCCATGGCGAGGCGTTCCAGTGCGGCTTGCGTGGTGCCGCCCGGCGAGGTGACGCGCGCACGCAGCAGCGCCGGGTCTTCACCGCTTTCGCAGGCCATGCGCGCGGCACCGAGCGCGGTATTCAATACCAGCGCGCGCGCTGCGGACGCCGACAAACCTTGATGTTCGGCGGCCGCGATCATGCTCTCCATCAGCAGGAAGAAATACGCCGGACCACTGCCGGACACGGCAGTCACCGCATCCATCAATGACTCGTCATCAATCCAGACCGTGGCGCCGGCCCCGGCGAGGATCGATTCGGCCCGTGAGCGCGCATTGTTGTCGACGCTCGCATCCGCATACAGGCCGGTCACCCCGGCACCGATCAACGCTGGCGTGTTCGGCATGCACCGAACCAGACGTGCAAGGGGGCCGAGCCAGCGCCGGAAATTCTCAAGACGGATGCCGGCGGCGATGGAAATCAGCAGCGGATTCTGGCTAGCAACGAGATCGGCGATGCCGCTGCAGACTTCGCCCATCACCTGCGGTTTCACCGCGAGCACGATCACATCGGCACCCGTGATCGCGGCGCGATTGTCGGCAAACACGCTGACCCCGAATTCCGCGGCGAGGCCGTAGCGCGGTCCCTCGGCGGGTTCGGCGACGCGGATGCTGCTGGCGTCGGTGTCGCGCGCGATCAAGCCGCCGATCAAGGCGCGCGCCATATTTCCGCCGCCGATGAATGCCAATGTCGTCATGCTGGAGGTCCGCGCTTGCCAAAGAGGGCTGATCCTATCCGAACCAGATTCGCGCCTTCGGCGATGGCGTCCGCATAATCGTCGGACATGCCCATCGACAAGGTGTCGACCTGCGCATGCCGTGCCTGCAGCGCCACGAACTCATTGCGCATGCGCGCGAACGCCGTGCGACGCAGGTGTGTGTCGGC
>JAYUXS010000483.1:0-6578 GCA_043752845.1 Lysobacterales bacterium
CTGGTCACGTCGGTGCTGCTGATGGTCGCGTTGATCAGCCGCGCACTGATCAAGCGCCGCAGTGAACATCAGCTGCGCGAGCAGAACAGTGCCATCGAGCGCGCCAATCGCGAACTTGCCGAAGCCGCCGACACCGATGTGCTGACCAGGGCGCGCAATCGTCGCTATTTCCACCTGCAGCTGATGCCGATACTTCAGGCGCGCGCCGCCGCAGGAAAACCGTTCACGCTCGTACTGGTCGATGCCGACCACTTCAAGGCGATCAACGACACCCATGGCCACGACGTCGGCGATCAGGCCCTGATCACGATCTCACAGGTCTGGCGCGATGTCCTCGGCACGGGCGATACGCTGCTGCGTTGGGGCGGCGAAGAATTCCTGGTCGTTAGCGAGTGCGACGACTGCGAGGCGGACGCACTCATGGCACGCGGCCTCGCAGCCACACGTGCGGCGCGTCTGGCGAGCCACAGCGCGCTGCGCATGACGGTATCGATCGGCGCGGTCACCGGCCCGTGGTCCGGCGCGGATATTCCCACCCTGCTGCAAATCGCCGACCGCGCCATGCTGATGGCCAAGCGCGAAGGCCGCGATCGCGCCATCAGCGTGCGCCACGAAGGCATGCTCCAGCTCGGCGGTGGTGTGATTCCAGAAGACCTGGCCGATGTCGCCGGCGTGATTCTGCGCCGCACGCATTGAGTCGATGGGACCTGATCCGCGATACCCCGCAATCTGGTTCCGCTGACTTCCGGCATCCGCGCTTTCACGTCGCCCTGCAAGCGGGATGTGAGCTTCAAAGGAAAACGCACACGTCCCCGATTCGTCAGTGTTGGCTGAACGCTTCGATCGCTGTAAATGCCGATCTGTTTTCGGAGTCACGCATGATTGCCCAGACCAACATCGCCCACCCTTTGCCACCATTGCGCCGGCACGCTTGTGTCGCGCTGGCTCTGTTCGCGATCACCGCCGCATGCGACGCCGCCAACTTCACGGTGACCAGCACAGCCGACACCGGAGGCAATTGCACAGCCACTCCGAACAGCTGCACGCTGCGCCAGGCGATCACGTCGGCGAATGCCGACTTCAACAGCGACACCATCACGTTCAACATTCCTGGCGCCGGGCCGCATACCATCGCGCGAGGAACAGCGCTGCCAAGCATGACCCGCAACACCCTCATCGACGGCTACAGCCAGCCCGGAGCAGTCGCCAATACATCGGCCACCGGCTTCAACGCCTTGCTCAAGATTCGCCTCAGCGGAGCGAGCATTCCAACGCGCCAATCGCAACCTGATTTCCGGCAATCCCTTCAGTGGCGTGTTTGCGAACGTCGCTACCGGCACGGTCAATGTCATGAACAACCTGATCGGCACGACTTCAGCGGGCACCACCCATCTCGGCGTCCAAGCCAGCGGCATCAACATCCTCCGTCCCGGTGCCGTCATTCGCGGCAATGTGCTGAAGGGCAATGATGTCGGCGTGCGCCTGCAAGCCGCCGGATTCGACGTCACAGGCAACACGATCGGCGCCGTCCAGGCGATATCTTCCCGGGCACACTCGGCAATGGGATCGGCATCGAGCACGTTCGGGCCGCTGCAAGTCGTGTTTCCGAACGCGCAGGTCGTTTCCATCCATGCCACTGCGACGCTGATCGACAGCGTGTCCGGCCTGCCCTCCGCGACCAGCGAGTACTCGCAGTTCTTCCAGGTGCAAACAGTGCCGCCGCCAGCGGCACTGGTGGTGAATTCCACGGCCGACCCCGGCAACGGCATCTGTGACGCGACCGAATGCACCTTGCGCGAAGCGATCACCACGGCCAACGGGAACAGCAATCAGCAGTCGATCGACGTCATCAGCTTCGCCATCCCGGACACATCCGGCCAGGCGCACAAGATCACGCTGGCGAGTCCGTTGCTGCTCATCGACGAACCCATGCTGATCGACGGGTACACGCAGGCCGGTGCAACGCCCAATACCGACGCGACGGGTGTCGGCAGCAATGCCGTACTCAAGATCGAGATTGCTGGCGGCGCCTTCCACTTCTTCGAACTCAGCAGCAGCGCCATCGGCATTACCTTGCGTGGACAGCATCGGTGGCGTGTTCGGCGGTGACAGCCCGGCACAACGCAATGCCTGGGTCAACCAACGCGCGTCCATCCTCAATCGCGGTCGCGTGACCAACAACCTGTTCGGCGTGTTGCCGGATGGACGCTCTGCCACGAAGCGCATCCGCGATGCGCTGAACGATGCGGTCGTGGTCGACAGCAGCAACCGGGGCGTGCATCATTCCTTTGGCAGCGACCTCAGCGTGCGCTCGACGATTTCCGGCACCGCCGGCATCGGCATCAACCTCGATGGTGGGTTCGAAGACGCAGCAGGTGTCACGCCGAATGACGTCCACCCGACCAACGGCCCCGATGTCGACATCGGTCCGAATGGGCTGCAGAACTTTCCGGAACTGGTCTCCGCTTTCCGCGGCGACAACTCGCTGACCGTCAGCGGCCTGCTCCCTACCAGCAATGGCGACGGCCTCGCCGATTTCAGCGTCGTCGTCCCGGCCAATCCGGCGCACCTGCTCGTCACCGCTACTGCTGCCCGCGTCATCACAGCCGATGTCACCGAGCAGAGCGGCGAGTTCGCTCTCGATATCCCGATCACGCTGGAACCGGTGCTGTTCGCGGAAAGCTTCGAATGACGCGCGCGACTCAACGCGCCGCGCGTCCGAGCATCGCGTGCAGCAGGATGTTGCCGCCGGCCTCGATCCATTCCTGCTTCACGTCTTCGACTTCGTTGTGGCTGATGCCGTCGACGCAGGGCACGAAGATCATCGAGGTCGGCGCGACCTGGGCCAGATAGCAGGCGTCGTGGCCGGCGCCTGAAACCATGTCGCGATGCGAGTAGCCGAAGCGCTGCGCGCCGGCGCGCACCGAGGCGACGCAATCGGCATCGAAGGTGACCGGCTCGTAGTAGAAGATCTGTTCCAGACGCTGCACTTCGACGCGCGTTTCCGTGGCGATGCGGGCGATGCCGGCGCGCAGTTCGGCATCCATTTCGGCGAGCACGGCGTCTTCCGGATGACGGATGTCGATGGTGAAGAACACGCGGCCCGGGATCACGTTACGCGAGTTCGGGTAGTTCTGGATCATGCCGACGGTGGCGCAGGCGAACGGTGCGTGTGCGAGGCCGATCTTGTTGACGAGGTCGATCACGCGCGCGGCGCCGAGCAAGGCGTCTTTGCGACGCGGCATCGGTGTCGGCCCGGCATGCGATTCCTGGCCGATGAACTCGACTTCGTACCAGCGCTGGCCTTGGGCGTGCGTGACCACGCCAATCGTCTTGCCTTCGGCTTCGAGAATGGGTCCCTGTTCAATGTGCAGTTCGAACGCGGCGTGGATCGGCTTGCCCATCGGCTGATCGCCGGCGTAACCGATGCGAGTCAGTTCCTGGCCCATGGTCAGCCCATTCACGTCGGCGCGCGACAGTCCGTAGTCGAGCGTGAATACGCCCGCGAACACGCCGGACGCGACCATTGCCGGTGCGAAGCGCGAACCTTCCTCATTGGTCCAGAGCACGACTTCGATCGGGCGATCGGTCTGGATGCCGTGATCGTTCAGGGCGCGAATCACTTCCAGTCCGCCGAGCACACCATAGATGCCGTCGAACTTGCCGCCGGTGGGTTGTGAATCGGCATGCGATCCGGTGACGACTGGCGTCAGCGTGTTGTCGCGGCCGGCGCGGCGTGCGAACACATTGCCCATCTGGTCGACGCTGATCGTGCAGCCGGCTTCCCTGGCCCAGCGCACGAACAGATCGCGTCCGTCCTTGTCGAGATCGGTCAATGCCAGCCGACAGACGCCGCCCTTCGCCGTCGCGCCAATCTTCGCCATCTCCATCAGCGAGTCCCACAGCCGCTGACCGTTGATGCGCAAGTCCGCAGACAGATCGGGTTTGAGTTGGGCGTTCATGGTGTTCCTCCTGGCCAGTAGAACTCACAGATGTAAAACGCCGCGCATGCATTCGTCGATGCGACTCATGACTGCCGCCGGCAGCGTCTTGATCTTCCCCAGCATCTGTTCGCGATCCAGTGCAATGATCTGGGTGACGTTCACAACAGACACTTTGCTCAATCCGGAATCGGACTTCGTCACCCGGACATTGCCCGGGGCCAAAGCCAGCGCCAAATTTGACGTCACCGTGATGACGATGACGGTGCGCAGGGCGCTGCGGTTGTAGGCATCCGACTGCACGACCACGACGGGTCTACGGTATCCAGGCCCGGAGCCGATTGGCTCATCAAGCTGCGCCCACCAGAGTTCACCACGCTTCACGGCCTATCGCCTTGGCTTGAGCACGTCGCACGGCCGGATCCAGAGCACTGTCATGAACTGTGTATACGGCGTTCAACTGCTCGGTGATCCATTGATCGCGGCGAGCCGCCAAATACTCGGCGAGTGCTTCGGCGTAGAGCCCGCTGCGCGATTTTCCGGACCGGCTTGCCAATTGCTCGGCTTCATTGAAGACATCGTCAGGTATGGAAATCGCAACTTTCATGGCGGCAAGGTATCACTATGGTATGACCAGGACAAATGCTTAGGAATTCGTCGGCATCACGAACTGCGCGCCGCCGCGGATGCGCGTCGGCCAGCGCGATGCGACGGCTTTGAGTTTGGTGTAGAAGCGCACGCCTTCGGGTCCGTAGACGTGCTGGTCGCCGAACAGCGAATTCTTCCAGCCGCCGAAGGAATGGAACGCCGCCGGCACCGGGATCGGCACGTTGACGCCGACCATGCCGACCTGGACGCGCGAGACGAAATCATGCGCGGCATCGCCGTCGCGGGTGAAGATCGCGGTGCCGTTTCCGTACTCGTGTTCGTTGACCAGATGCAGCGCGTGTTCGTAGTTTTTCGCCCGCACGATGCACAGCACCGGCCCGAAGATTTCTTCCTGGTAGATGCGCATCGCCGCGGTCACGCGATCGAACAGACAGCCACCGAGGAAGAAGCCGTCGCCGGCACCGTCGATCTTGAGCTCGCGACCGTCGACCACGAGCTCGGCACCTTCCTGCACGCCGAGATCGACATAACCTTTAACGCGCGAACGATGCTCGCGCGTGATCAGCGGGCCCATGTCCATGCCCGGCGTCTGGCCGTTGCCGATTTTCAACGCGCGCACGCGCGGCGCCAGTTTCGCCACCAACGCGTCAGCGGTGGCATCACCGACAGCGACCGCGACCGAAATCGCCATGCAACGCTCACCGGCGGACCCGTAACCGGCGCCCATCAATGCATCGGCCACCTGTTCCATATCGGCATCGGGCATCACCACCATGTGATTCTTGGCGCCGCCCAAAGCCTGCACGCGTTTGCCGTAATGCGCGCCGGTTTCATAGATGTATTTCGCGATCGGCGTCGAGCCGACGAAGCTGATTGCCTTGATATCCGGATGCGCAAGGATCGCGTCGACCGCCACCTTGTCGCCATGCACGACATTGAATACACCGTCGGGCAAACCGGATTGCTTCAACCAGTCGGCGAGCAACAAGGACGAGGACGGGTCACGCTCGGACGGCTTGAGGATGAAGCAGTTGCCGCAGGCGATCGCGATCGGTGCCATCCACAACGGCACCATCGCCGGAAAATTGAACGGCGTGACGCCAGCGACGATGCCGAGCGGCTGCCGGAACGAATGCGCATCGATGCCACCGCCGACGTTCTCGGTGAATTCGCCTTTCAGCAACTGCGGAATACCGCAGGCGAACTCGATCACCTCGAGCCCACGCGCGACTTCACCGAGTGCATCGGAATGCGTCTTGCCGTGCTCGGCGGTGATCTGGTCGGCGAGCTGGTCGGCATTCGCATCGACCAGATCGCGGAACTTGAACATCACCCGCGCGCGCCGCGACGGCGACAGGGCCGACCAAGCCGGAAACGCCGTTTTCGCGGACGCAACCGCGGCATCGACATCCTGCAGCGCGGCCAAACCGAGCACACCGGTCTGGGTGCCGGTGGCGGGATTGAACACCGTCGAGGTGCGCTCGCCGACGCCGGTTACACGCTGGCCATGGATGTAATGCTGGATGTGGACGGGTTCGGACATGATCTGCCAACAGATTTTGGGGGCAGATGTTTTACCACGGCATGCAAAAAGATCGCGGCCGGAGGCCGCTCCCACATTCGCCTGACAAACCTTCATCGAGGCAGTGTGGGAGTGGCCTCCGGCCACGATCTCTAGCCATTCAACTCAACGCCAGCCGCCCGCGGAGATCGCCGCGATGGCGAGCACGATCAGCGCGAACATGCCGACGACGAGCAGGCCAGCAAGAACCAGAACGGTGATGGCGATTGTACCGAGGCCGTCGTTCTGGCGTTCGGGCGTGTTGGTGAAGGCATGTTTATCGACGACGAGGGTGTTGCACATGAGGTCATGCAGCGCCTGCTTGCGCTCGGTGAACGCGGCCATGATCAAGCCGATCATCAACAACAGCGAACTCAGGATGTAGGCGAAGTAGCGACCAAAGGCGAGCCAGAAACTGATGCGATGGCCCTCGCCGCTGGTGACCTTGATGCCGACCGCCATCTTGC
>JAYUXS010000484.1:0-2783 GCA_043752845.1 Lysobacterales bacterium
TTGCCGAAACTGCGCGTCACCGGCTTGATCTGCACGGAAGCGCTGCCGCACGACGCACATTGCCGCTCTTTCAACTGTTCCGCATCGTTGAAGATGTCATCTACCGTCTCAAGCGCAAATTGCTCTTCTTCCTTCGCCGCATTGAACACGCCAAGTCGCAATTTCTGCACGTTGTTGAAGCGTAGTCGGCAGACCGGTTTGCGATTATTGTCGTCAAGAATAATCGCGCATGACGATGCGCTTCGGACTTACGATTTTCCACGAGATGCTCTCCCTCAAGCTTGAACGGTGTGTGTTTGTACCACCACGTCGACGCAGTCATTCCTTATCTGGCGGATCGCCAACGACGGAGGCACGCGCAGTTTCGCGCTGTCTAGGGAATTTCGTCAACGTCAGTGCGTCAACGCCGAACTGCGCGAATCCACTGGTCAAATAGTCCTTGCGCATCTGCGCCATTTGTTCGCAGAGAAGATCGACGATGAGGTACTGACTGCGGACTAGCTCGAAGCATCACGGAACGCGCGCAGTACGCTGTTGATGCGCGTTTGGTAGCCGACGCCCTGGGCCTTGAACCATTCGAGCACGTCCTGATCGACGCGCAGGGAAATAGATGTCTTCGCCGGAACTGGCTTCAGGCCATGCCGGACCATGCCGCGAACAACACGGCGCATATCGGCTTCCGGATGTTCCAGCGTCGGCTTGCCTGGCTTGTTACTCGCGCTCAGACGCGCCCAGTCAGTTCGCGATTTCACGGAAGTAGATTTCGATTTCGCGTTGCGTGACTTTGCGGAAGGAGATGATGCGGATTTCATGTTCGGTCTCCGTGTGTGCAATCGATACGCGTCGCCCGGTGGAGCACATTATCCATCAACATTCCATCATCGCCCGCGCGTGCCACGCCACATGCTCGCCGATGAAACTGGCGATGAAGTAGTAGCTGTGGTCGTAGCCGGGGTGGGTGCGCAGGGTCAGTGGGTGATGGGCTGCAGCGCAGGCGGCTTGCAGAAGATCCGGGCGTAGTTGTGTGGCGAGGAATTCATCCGCTTCACCTTGGTCGATGAGCAGCGGTGGTCGTTCGCTGGCAGTGCGGATCAGTTCGCAGGCATCCCATTCGTGCCAGTTGTTGCGGTCGTCACCGAGATAGGTGCTGAAGGCCTTGTGGCCCCACGGGACTTGCGTCGGTGCGACGATCGGCGCAAATGCTGAAACGGCGCGATAGCGACCCGGATGACGCAAGGCGGTGACGAGCGCACCATGCCCGCCCATCGAATGCCCGCTGATGCTGCGCGCGTCGGTCGCCGGGAAATTCGCTTCGATCAAGGCCGGCAATTCGTGCGCGATGTAGTCCTGCATGCGGTAGTGCGCGACCCAGGGCGGTTGCGTGGCATTGACGTAGAAACTCGCGCCGATGCCGATGTCGTAACCCTCGGCATCGGCCACGCCCGCACCACGCGGACTGGTGTCGGGCGCGACGACGATCAGGCCATGCTCGGCGGCATAGCGCTGCACACCGGACTTGGTGATGAAATTCTGTTCGCTGCAGGTGAGCCCGGACAACCAGTACAGCACCGGGCAGCGCTGGTGCTCGGCCTGCGGCGGCAAATAGACCGCCACATTCATGTCGCAGCACAAGGTCCTGGACGCATGCCGCCACACGTCCTGCCAGCCAGCAAAACAGGCGCGATGTTCGATGCGTTGCATGGCCTTGCTCCAGCCTTGTTCGCGATCAGAAGTGGATGACAGTGCGGATCGACTTGCCTTCGTGCATCAGCTCGAAGGCTTCGTTGATGCGATCGAGCGGCAGCGTATGCGTGACGAATGGATCGAGTTCGATCTCGCCGCGCATCGCGGCTTCGACCATGCCCGGAAGTTGCGTGCGCCCCTTCACGCCACCGAAGGCAGAACCGCGCCAGACGCGCCCGGTGACCAGCTGGAACGGTCGCGTGCGAATCTCCTGACCGGCTCCGGCAACACCGATGATTATCGACTCGCCCCAACCCTTGTGGCAGCACTCGAGCGCGGCGCGCATCACATCGACATTGCCGATGCATTCGAAACTGAAATCGACGCCGCCATCGGTCATCTCGACGATCACGTCCTGAATCGGTCGCGCATGGTCTTTCGGGTTCACGACATCGGTCGCGCCCATCTGCTGCGCGAGTGCAAATTTTCCGGATTGGTATCGATGGCGATGATGCGACCGGCCTTGGCCTGGCGCGCGCCCTGAATCACCGCCAAGCCAATGCCGCCGAGGCCGAAGACCGCGACGCTGTCGCCCGCCTTCACCTTCGCGGTGTTGTGCACAGCACCGATGCCGGTGGTGACGCCGCAACCGAGCAGACACACCTTTTCATGCGGCGCTTGCGGATTGATCTTCGCGAGCGAGATTTCGTTGACCACGGTGTACTCGCTGAACGTGCTGCAGCCCATGTAGTGATAGATCGGCTGACCCTGATACGAGAAGCGCGAGCTACCGTCCGGCATCAGTCCCTTGCCCTGCGTCGCTCGCACTTTCTGGCACAGATTGGTCTTGCCCGACTTGCAGAATTTGCACTCGCGACACTCGGCCGTGTATAGCGGAATGACGTGATCGCCGGGCGCGAGACTGGTCACGCCCGCGCCTACTTCAACGACTACTCCCGCACCTTCGTGACCCAGCACAGACGGAAAGATACCCTCGGGGTCATCACCACTGAGCGTGAATGCATCGGTATGACAAACGCCGGTGTGGCTGATCTTGACCAGCACTTCGCCGGCACACGGTGGCGCGACATCGATCTCGA
>JAYUXS010000485.1:0-2782 GCA_043752845.1 Lysobacterales bacterium
CGAACTTCGAGCCGACCCAAAGACCACCCGCACGCGGCGCCTGCAACGCGGTAATGCTGGCCCGGCGCTGTGCACGGTCAGGTGCCGCGGCGATCGCTACAAAGCGCCCGGATTTGCGGTCGAGATAAACGATTCCGCGCCGGTTGCTGCCGACATACAGGCGACCGTCGCCGGTTTCGGCCAAGGCGGTGATGAAGTTCTCCGGCAGGCTGCCCGAGACATCGGGCTGATGCTGGTAGACCACCAGTTCGTGTCCATCGTGCCGGTGCAGGCCGCCTTGCGTTGCGATCCACAGAAAGCCGGTGCGATCCTGCAGCAAAGCGTTGACCGTTCCTTGCGCCAGCGTCTCGTTGCTGCCGAGCGGCGCGAAATAGTGACTGCGCTCATAGCCGCTGGCCACGCTGGCGATGCCCATGGCAATCACGGCAATACACCGACTCAACGCCATCGCGCAGGTCCGGCGCTCGGGCTTTGGCGTGCGCACAGCGGGCAGGAATTCCATTGCACCGAGCATATCGACTCGCCGCCGTGGCGTCAGCGATGGCGCGTCCGCCCTGGCTACAATGTGGGCATGACTCAAGCCGACCACGACGATCTCGAATTCCTGCTTGCCCGCCTGCAGGCGGGCCTGACCGCCGCCGAACTGCACGGCTCGCTCGCCGGATATTTGAGCGGAGGCGGGCGCGCCGACGCAAAATCCTTCGGCGATGCCCTGGCGCTTGATCCGCTGCAAGACGCGTTGATCGCGGGTGGCGCAGATGCGTTGGCATTGCAGCAACTGCACCGCGACACGGTGACCGCGCTCGATGATCTCGACGACAGCTTCACGCCGCTGCTGCCGGACGATGACGCGCCGCTCGCGGCACGTGCGAACGCGTTGGTCAGTTGGTGTCGGGGGTTTCTCGGCGGCATCGGGCTCGCAAATGTGCGCGCGCGCGGCCGGCTTTCGGACGATGCCACCGAAGCCATGGACGATCTCGCCCGCATCGGCGCCAGCGAACTCAGCACCGAAGACGGCGATGCCGACGAGGAGGCATACATCGAAGTCGTCGAGTTCGTGCGCGTCGCGGCGATGCTGCTGCGCGACGAATGCGCGGCCGCCGGCAAGCGCCACTGACATGATCGCAGCGACCGAATACCAGCGTCGACGCAAGCAGTTGATGCGCATCATCACGCGCGATGCGATCGCGATCCTGCCTGCGGCGCCCGAACGCATCCGCAATAACGACGCGCACTACCCCTACCGGCAGGACAGCGATTTTCATTACCTGACCGGCTTCATTGAGGCGCATGCGGTGCTCGTGCTGGTGCCCGGGCGCAAGGCCGGCGAAGTGATCCTGTTCTGCCGCGAACGCGACGTCGAACGTGAACGCTGGGACGGCAGTCGTCTCGGCCCCGAGCGCGCGGTCGGACAACTCGGCATCGACGATGCCTTTCCGATCGACGACATCGACGACATTCTGCCCGGGTTGATCGAGGGCCGCGACCGTGTCTACTACCATTTCGGGCGCGAGATCGAGTTCGACCAGAAGCTCATAGGCTGGGTCAACCGCGTTCGTGCGCAAGTGCGTCAGGGCGCACATCCGCCCTACGAATTCGTGGCGCTGTCGCATGTGCTGCATGATCTACGCCTGTTCAAGTCGCGTGCCGAGCTGCGGGTGATGGCGAAGTCCGCGCAGATCGCGGCCGATGCCCACCTGCGTGCGATGCGCGCGACGCGCGCCGGTTCGAATGAGGCGCTGATCGCTGCGGAACTGATCCACGCCTTCCACACCAATCACGCCGTGCCCAGTTATGAACCCATTGTCGGCGGCGGCGTCAACGCCTGCGTGCTGCACTATCGCGCCAACAATGCCGTGCTCAAGGATGGCGATCTTCTGCTGGTCGACGCCGGTGCCGAATTTCAGTGTTACGCCTCCGATATCACCCGCACTTGGCCGATCAACGGCCGCTATTCAGCCGCACAGCGCGCGCTCTACGAACTCGTGCTCGAAGCCCAGTACCGCGCGATCGACGAAGCGCGTCCGGGCCGACCGTTCACCGCGATGCACGATGCCGCGGTGCGCACGCTGACGCGCGGGCTGATCCGGCTCGGCCTGCTCGAAGGCTCGCTCGAAGCAAATCTGAAAGCCGGTCACTACAAGCGCTTTTACATGCACAAGACCGGCCACTGGCTCGGTCTCGACGTGCATGATGTCGGCGACTACAAGATCGACGGCGAAGCGCGCGTACTCGAACCCGGCATGGTCGTCACCGTCGAACCCGGGCTGTACATCGCTGCCGACGAACCCGGCATCGATGCGAAATGGAAAGGCATCGGCATCCGCATCGAAGACGACGTCGTCATCACCGCCAACGACCCCGAAATCCTGAGCCACGGCGTCCCGAAAGAAGTCGCCGCAATCGAAGAAATCCTCGCGAATCGCTGAAGCAACGCGCCGCTGTTTGTAGGAGCGCCACTCGTGGCGCGACCCGCTGATGCATCACATCCGATTCATCGATCCAACAACGCGCGAAGCATGATCACCGCATGGCGATCTGCTGAGTCCTGTTGGTTTAGTGCGACTGGGTCGGCTTCGAGCAGCGCCCCACGCCGAAGAAAGCCGCACGTGCGATCCGCATATTCTCGAACCGCTGCGACAATGTCCGCCTCTTGGGCGCTTCCTCTCGCCAGATGCAGCGCGCCTAGCCCGAATATTTCATGACGCGCTGCGACCGGCGGAATTTTGTAGTTGAACGGTCGTGTGCACGGAAATTTCTGAAATTTCCTCCTACATCTTGT
>JAYUXS010000486.1:0-2777 GCA_043752845.1 Lysobacterales bacterium
CCCGACCTACAACTGGGTGAACCTGCTGTATTACGTGTACGTCATCGCGATGTTCGTGGGTCTGCTCAAGCTCACGCCGCCGTCGCAGACGCGCGCCGAACGACCCTCGTACGCGCTCGATGTACTCGCTGACGGATTGGCTGGCGCAATGTTGTTGGCCGAATTCGTGGCGCACCCGATTCTTGACGATCATGCCGATCCGGCGCTCTTACCCTGTTTGGCGTGGCCAGCGTGTTGATGCGTCTGCCGGAAGGGGTGGAGCGACGCCCTTACCAGTTGCTGTGCGGCGCCGTCAGCCTGTTCCTTTTGGCTGATTCGTCCTGGGCGGTATTGTCCTTGCTCGGCAACTGCGACACCGGCGCATTCGGCGATCTCGGTTGGCTGCTCGGTGCCTGCTTGTTCGTCGCCGCCACCGAAATGGCCTGGCATGAAAAGCGCGCGCCGAGCTACCTGCGTGGTACCTACCGCGAGCGCCAATTCACGCGGCTGCTGCCCTACCTGGCGATGCCCACCGGCATGGGCGTGTTGCTGGTCGGCATCCCGGCGAGGCGCGTGATCTGGTGCCGCTGGCCGTGCTCGGTATCGCGCTCGCAGCCACGGTATTCGCGGTCAGCGAGCAGAAGGCGCTGGAGGCGCGGTTGCGCTTCCAGTCGCTGTATGACCCGCTCACCGGGGTCGCCAATCGCGCCCTGTTCATCGATCGTGTGACGCAGGCGCTGACGCGGCGCAAACGCCACGGCGGCAGCGTCGCGGTGCTGCTGGTCGATCTCGACCATTTCCAGCTGATCAATGATTCGATCGGCGCCATGGCTGCCGATCACCTGCTGCGCAGCGTGGCCAATCGCCTGCTCGATACCGTAGGCGTCGTCGACACCGTTGCGCGTTTCGGTGGCGATGAATTCGCGCTGTTGCTGGAAGAGTCGGGCGCGCGCGGCGAGGTCCTGCAGGTCGCCGACCGCGTGCTCGGCGTGGTCGCCGCGCCACTCGAGATCGACGCCCGCGCAATGCAACTCGGCGCCAGCATTGGCGTGGCCTTCGCGCGCGACGACGACGATGCCGAAAACGTGCTGCGCAACAGCTTGCTCGCGATCGGGCGCGCCAAACGCGAAGGGCGCTCGCGCGTGGTCGTGTTCGACGTTGACGACGTCGCCAGCTAGTTCAGCGCAGCTGCGCGAATGCCTTGCCTGCAGCGTCGACGGTGCTGTCGATCACTTCGTCATCGTGAGCGCTCGACATGAAGCCGGCTTCGAAGGCCGAAGGCGCGAAGTACACGCCTTGTTCGAGCATCGCGTGGAAAAAGCGGTTGAAGCGGGCGGCATCGCTGGCGATCGCCTGGGCGTAGGTGTCGACGCGTTCGGCGCTGAAGAACAGGCCGAACATGCCGCAGACGCGGTTGGTGCTGAAGGCGATGCGCGCAGCACGCGCCGCAGTTTCGAGTCCATCGCATAGCCGGTTCGTGGCGGCGTCGAGGCGCGCGTAGAAGCCGGGTTCGGCGAGCAGATCGAGGGTCGCGAGGCCAGCCGCCATCGCCACCGGATTGCCGGACAAGGTGCCGGCCTGATAGACCGGGCCGCTTGGCGCAATCATCTGCATGATGTCGCGGCGACCGCCGTAGGCACCCACGGGCATACCGCCGCCGATGATCTTGCCAAAGGTCGACAGGTCCGGACGGATGCCGTACAGGTCCTGGGCGCCGCCGGCAGCGACGCGGAAACCGGTCATCACTTCGTCGAAAATCAGCAATGCGCCGTGACGCGTGCACCGCGCGCGCAGATGTTCGAGATAGCCGGGCTTCGGCAGGATCAGATTGGCATTGCCAACGATCGGCTCGACGATCACGCAGGCGATGTCGTCGCCTTGCGTGCGGAACAGTTGTTCGGCGCCGTCGAAATCGTTGTAGCTCAAGGTCAGGGTGAGATCGGCCAACGCCGCCGGCACGCCCGGTGAATTCGGCAGGCCCAGCGTCAAGGCGCCAGAGCCGGCCTTGACCAGAAAGGCGTCGCCATGACCGTGGTAACAACCTTCGAACTTCACGATGCGATTGCGCTTGGTGTACCCGCGCGCCAGGCGCACCGCCGCCATTGTCGCCTCGGTGCCGGAATTCACCATGCGCAGCATTTCCAGACCAGGCACACGCTCGACCAGACGCTCGGCCATGGTTACTTCGAGTGGATTGGGCGTGCCGAACGAGAGCCCGTCGCGGGCGGTGCGGATGACGGCTTCAACGACCTGCGGGTGTGCATGGCCGAGGATCATCGGCCCCCACGAGCCGATGTAGTCGATGTAGCGTTTGCCGTCCGCGTCGAACAGGTAGGGGCCTTGGGCCCGCACGCTGAAAAACGGTTCGCCGCCGACCGATTTGAATGCGCGCACCGGCGAATTCACGCCGCCAGGCATCAGGGTTTGCGCGCGGGCGAACAGATCGGCATTGCGGCTCATTGGCACTCCGGGATTCATCAAGTCGGTTGAAACAGTTCAGTGAGTGCGCGGGCGGCGCGTTCCACATCGGGCGCATCCCAGATCGCGCCCAGCACGGCGATGGCGTCGGCACCGGCTTTGATCAGGGGGCGCGCATTGTGCGCGTTGATGCCGCCGATGGCCACTCGCGGCAAGCCAAATCGCGCCGCATCCGCGAGTTGCGATCGTTGCGCCTGGCGCGCGCCGGGTTTCGTGGACGAGTCGAAAAATGCGCCGAAGGCGAGATAGTCGGCGCCAGCCTGTGCTGCGCGTTGCGCGCGTTCCAGATCGTTGTAGCAGGACGCGCCGATCACCGCCGC
>JAYUXS010000487.1:0-2773 GCA_043752845.1 Lysobacterales bacterium
AGTATTCGATCAACCCATTGCGCGACGGGAGCGACGGCATCGGTGCCTCGCTCGTCGCAAATCCGCAACGCATGCAGCATGTCGGTGACCTGCGCGGCGCCGGGCAATTGCTGGAGGCCACGCTCGAATTGAGCGCCTGTTACATCTACGCCTTGGCGCAATACAGCTGGGCAGAGCCGCTGGAACGTCGTTTGCGCGAAGCGCTTGATCAGGCTTCTGGCAAACCCTGGCGTGAAGCGGCGCAGTCTTTGTGGAGCCATGCCCAGCAAATCGGTCGTGACTGGGGCGCCAACACCAGCAGCAACGACCGCGATCAAACCGACGATGGCCGCAATTTCAACAGCGACACGATTGACGACAACACGAGCGACAACCGCCGGGATCAACCATGAGCACTGCGCACCACGATGACATCGACGGGCTCGGCATCTATCAGGTGTTCACCGGCACCGGTACCGGCTCGGGCTTTCTGATCGACGACCGCCATCTGCTGACCAACAGCCATGTCGTGTTTCCGTATCGCGAAGTAGCGATCGAAGCGCGCGATCGCACCCGAATTGTCGGGCGCGTTCGCCGCATCCATCCGAAGCGCGATCTCGCCATCGTCGAACTGTCGCAGCCCTTGGCCGGCCAGTTGCTGGCGCTCGATGACGGCACGCCGCTGCGCCCGAAGCAGCGCGTCAACATCATCGGTTATCCGGTTGGGCTGCCGCTTTCGCTCACCGAAGGCGTGATCTCGCACCCGAAACAGAATCTCGACGAACAGCAGTTCGTGCAGACCGATGCCGCGATCAATCCCGGCAATTCCGGCGGCCCGATGCTGGACGATCAGCGGCGCGTGGTCGCTGTCACCACCTGCAAGCTGGAAGCTGCGGAATCCGTCGGCTTCGGCATTCCGATCGTCGATGTTCGCGCCTTCATCGATGCATTCCGCGCCCAGCAGGACGACTTCGGCGTCGTCTGCCCGGCCTGCGACGGCTTGATCGTCGAAGCGACCCGTTATTGCCCGAGTTGCGGACTCGACGTCGAGGAAGACCACGACATCGCCGACATCTACGATCCGCGCGATCCCGACCCTTTGAACGCCTTCGTCGAGGGTGCATTGACGACATCCGGCATCAACCCGGTGCTCGCGCGCCATGGCCATCACAACTGGTCGTTTTACTCGGGTAGCGTGCCGATCCGGGTCTGGTGCTGCTGCTCCGAGCATCTGAACTTCTCGTCGTCAGTGGCACAGGCGCCGAACAACGGCCTCGGAGAATTGTTCCGGCATCTGCTTGATGCCGAACATGCGCCCTACTTCTTCGACCTGTACGGTTCACTGATTCGACTCAGCCTGGTCGTGCATACGGCCGACGTGTACACACGCTCGACGCACGCCTCGTTGGCCGAACGCATCAGCGGCTTCATCAGCAAGGCCGATGCCAGCGACGATGCCCTGATCAACCAGTACGGCTGCAAGCCGGCACCGGAATCGCTGGCAAGACGGGCGCTGAGCGAGACGGTTTGAGCCCGGATACTCTCGCCCGGTTGCACGCCCACCCCAGCCGCGGCTAGAATTCCGCGGCTTTGTCGGGGCGATCCCGGCAAGCACACGGCAATCGTGCCGAATCCGCACACGTTTCGTCACCCGGACTGGGGTGCCAAGCATCGCTCGCGATGTGAGGTCGGTCAGGGCGGAAACGTGGAGGTCCAAACCCCGAAATACGATCAGTCGCACCCGATCAACGACGGTTGTGTTTCAAGCACAGGAGTTCACCATGCCTCAAGTCACCATGCGCCAGATGCTAGAAGCCGGCGTGCATTTCGGCCACCAGACGCGTTACTGGAACCCGAAGATGGCCCCGTACATTTTCGGTGCGCGCGGCAAGATCCACATCATCAATCTCGAAAAGACCATGCCGCTGTTCACCGACGCGATGAACTTCCTGTCGGGCATGGCACAACGCCGCGGCAGCGTGCTGTTCGTCGGCACCAAGCGCTCGGCGCGTGAAGCAGTGAAAGCGGAAGCGACGCGTTGCGGCATGCCGTTCGTCTCGCACCGTTGGCTCGGCGGCATGCTCACGAACTTCCGCACCGTGCGTCTGTCGGTCGCGCGTTTGAAGGAAATCGAAGCCATGCACACCGATGGCAGCTTCGAAAAGCGCGTCAAGCACGAAGTGTTGTCGCTCAAGCGCGAGCAGGAAAAGCTCGAGCGTTCACTCGGCGGCATCAAGAACATGAATTCACTCCCGGACGCGCTGTTCGTGATCGATGTAGGCCACGAAGAAATCGCGATCAAGGAAGCACGCAAGCTCGGCATCCCGGTGATCGCCATCGTCGACACCAACTACGACCCGAACAACGCCGACTACATCATTCCCGGTAACGACGACGCTATTCGCGCTGTGCAGTTGTATGCGTCGGCCGCGGCCGATGCCGTGCTCGAAGGCAAGGCCGCGGCACCTGCGATTCCGGCCAATGCCAAGGACGAGTTCGTCGAACTGGACGCCGCCGGCAATCCGGTCGCCAAGGAAGATCCGCGCCGTCGTGACGATCGTGGTGGTCGCAATGACCGTAACGACCGTGATCGCAAGCCGGGTGCGCCGAGCAATCGTCGTGGTCCGGGTGGTCCGGGCGGCCCGGGTGGTCCAGGCGGCAAGCCGGGTCCGGGTGGTCCGGGTGCCAAGCGTGCACCGTCGCGCGGCCCGAAGCCTGCGTCGGCCCCGAGCGCCGAGTAAATCTGCATCGCCGCGGACGCGTTCCGCGGCAGCGCAAAGGATCCTGCGCGGCG
>JAYUXS010000488.1:0-2765 GCA_043752845.1 Lysobacterales bacterium
TGGCGCGAGCGCGACTGCCAATACGCGACCGAACTGGCGAATGCGGCGAGACCGGCTTCATGCGCCGGCAAGGTCAGCGCGGCGGCGCGCAACTCGCTAGCCGTCGCCTGATGGATGGCGGCGAACTCATCGTGCTCGTGCGCATGCAGGCTGAGCGCAAACAGCGTGCACGCATCCTGCTGACCGAGGAAATTGAATCGCTCGAATTCGAAGCGATCGCGCAGCAGCGACATCGGGATCTGCAGCAAACGTGGTTCCGGTTGCGCCAGCAGCACGTCGCGGCTGCCGCGAAGCACAATCACCTGGGCATGGTCGTCTTCGAAACGCGCACGCAGCCAGCCGCTGTCCTCACGCGCTTCGCCGAAGCGATCGAGCTGGCCGCCGATGAACGCGAAATTCATGCTTCGGCCGCGATCAGACGGCAAACGACGAGCCGCAGCCGCAGGTCGTCTTCGCGTTCGGGTTGCGGATGACGAACTGCGCGCCTTGCAGGCTCTCGCTGTAGTCGATCTCGGCGCCGCCGAGGTATTGCAGGCTGAGCGGGTCACATAACAGAGTGACGCCATCGCGTTCGACGGCGAGGTCGTCTTCCTCCGCGCCTTCCTCGAAGCTGAAGCCGTACTGGAATCCGGAACAGCCGCCGCCCTGAATGTAGACGCGCAACTTGAGCGCCGGGTTCTGTTCTTCCTCGATCAACTCACGCACCTTGCGCGCCGCTGATTCGGTGAAGTTCAGTGCCGCTGCGGCGCTGGTCTGGTAGTTCGGCGTAATCGTTTCGGTCATGGTTGTCGCCCTACGGTCGCGGGCATGGCCCGCTCCTACAATTTCGCCGCGAACCTGTAGGAACGGGCCATGCCCGCGACCACAAGCCGCAAATATCATCAAACCAAATGGTCTCGCGACCGCAGATATCAACTGCGCTTCGCGTCCACCTTCGAGCGTTCCTTCGGTTCGGCCCGCGCCTGCATGGCCGATTCACCAGCGTCGAGCTGCAGCACTTCGATCGCGACCTTCGCTTCCGGCTTCGGCAGCTGCTTGCGGATATCGTCTTCGCGCACGACACGTCCGGTGATCTGTGCGCCCGCCGCCATCTCCAGCACCTTGTAATGCACGTTGCCGACCACGCGCGCCTGCGCCGCGAGCTCAACGCGTTCGCTGGCGATGACATCGCCTTTCATGCTGCCGTTGATGATCACGTGCGGCGCACGCACTTCGCCTTCGACCGACCCCTGCTCGGAAATCATCAGTACCGCGTCCGGCCCACCCTCGGCGATGACGGTGCCGATCACTGAACCGTCGACGCGAAAGCCACCGGAAAAGGTGATGTCGCCCTTGATCTTGGTTTTTGCGCCCACCAAAGTATCAATTGTCATCGTCGGTCGGTTGTTCGCGGCTTTGCTACTTCCAAACATGTTCTTCGGCTCCGGTGGCAATGGTCTGGTCCCAGGGAAAGCTGCGCTCGAACTGGTCGCCCTGCGCCGATTTCACCACGAGCACGACACGATTGGGGGTGAATCCGTCCGGCAGCACGAAACTCACATCGAGTTCCTGGAAATATTTGAACGAGAAGTCGGGGGCCAGTTCCGGCTTGCGCTGTGCCAGGTCGTTCCAACCCAGTGCGCGCAAATCGCCGTCGAGCATGCCTTCGACGCGAATCGAGGCCGAGCCGCTGGTGACTTCGCCCTTGCGCAGGTTCTGTGTCAGGGTCGCACGCATCTCGTAGCCGTTGCCCTCGCCGATCTTGCGCAACGCGAGTTGCTGCACGGTCAGGCCCTGACGCGGCGCCTTGCCGCCCATCAGTCGTTGGTAGAAGGCGAGGTCGGCACGCAGCGATGCGATTTCTTCTTCGCGTGAGGTCAGCGAGTCGCGCAAGGCATCGTTGGCGCTGCGCGAGACCTGGTCGGAGCGGTCGCTCACGCTGAGCTTCTGTTTGGCGGTCTCAAGATCGTCGCGCGCGCTACGCAGTTCCGACTGTGCCTGCGACAGCCGATGTTGCATGTCGAACAGCCCCGGCGCGGCGCGCCACGAGGCGAACATCCAGGTCGCGGCGATGCTCAGCAGCCAGAGTGCGACGACCGCGATGCGCAAGCGCCGTGCCTGCGCCGGGTCATGCGCCTGCACGATCAACGGCATTGAGCTGTGATGAAATCTGAACGGATTTTTCATGCGTGCGCCGAAAAAAGCGAGCGGCCTTATAGCCCGCGATTTGCGGCCTTCGCAAGGAAACGTTTGCACTTAACGGAATTTGAACTCGAACGCGACAGCGTTGCGCCCGGGATCAAGGACTTCCAGATCAATCGTCGCGGTGGCGTTGGGCGCAAGGCCGCGCGCAAGTGCGCGCATGTCAACGAGGTAGTCTTGCGGCGCGACACGACGCATTGCAATGCGCTGTTCATCGAGATCAGCGAGGGTGATCTCCACGATCGGGTACGGCTGCGTGAACTGCGCACGATTGAGCATCGTTGCCGAGATGATCAGGGCACCGGCGTGGCTCGGATGCGGACGCACGTCGCGCGATACGAGCGCAATCTGGCCCAGGTCGGTGCGTGCCGGCAAACGACATTGCAGACGCAGACAGGCGGCATCAAGCCAAGGCCGCAGCCGCGGTTCGTTCATCCAGTAACCGCGCCCGGCATACCCGGCTTGGCCGAGCAGCCCGAGCAACAACAGCACATTGGCGTAGCGCAGCAGACGATTGCGGCGTGGTTGCGGCATGGGCTCGTGCATGAAACTCGGCGCGGGGGCAACATCGTCATCGCTACCGT
>JAYUXS010000489.1:0-2760 GCA_043752845.1 Lysobacterales bacterium
CCTTGCAGCGGCCGTTGGAGTTCCAGTCATCGACGATCGCCGACACGAGCACGATCGCAATCGACTGGGACGCGCCACCCCCCACATCAGCGACCGCCGACGCTGCAGAACCGCCGACGACCCTGGCCGATCGCAACCTCGCTTTGCTGACTGCTGTTGGTGCCGGCAATCTGGCGCAGGCGCTGGCCCTGCTGGACACTGGTGCCAATGCCAATATCGCGCCCGGGCCGAACGACCGCGATCAACGCGGCGCACTCAGCATTGCCGCGACCTGGTCCGATCTCGGGCTGTTGCGCGCGCTGATCGCGAAGGGTGCCGATCCGAATCTTGCGGTGAATGGCATCACCGCCCTGCATGCGGCCACGCGCGATTCGCTGCATGGTCGCGCCGACGCGGTGATGACCCTGCTCGCCAACGGTGCCGTGCCTGATCGCGTCGACCACGACGGCAACGCGCCGCTGCACCACGCCGCACTGAGCGAAGAACCGACGATCGCGGCGATGTTGCTGGACGCCGGCGCCGCCACCGATCCGGTGAATCGCGAGGGGCTCACTGCGCTCGCGATCGCCGCGCGTGCCGGCAACGAAGCGGTATTGCGACTGCTGCTCGAGCGTGGCGCGAAGATCGAAACTGCGCGCGGCGTCTCGGCATTGATCGCCGCCGCCAGCGGTCATGGGGATCGGGCCACGATCATCAAGCGCCTGATCAAGGCCAAAGCCGACATTGCTGCGCTCGACAAGCTCGGTCGCTCGGCCCTGCATGCAGCGGCGCTGCATGGTCATGGTGATTGCGCCGATGCCCTGATCGCCGCCGGCGCCGACGTCAATGCGCGCGATGCGCACGGCGTGACGCCCTTGATGGAAGCGGCACGTGCCGGCGCGAATCGTGTGCTCGCGCGTCTGGTGTTCCGCAAACCGGACGCGAGCCCGACCGACGCGCAGGGACGGACTGCCTTGCATCTGGCCTGTGCCTCGCGTCAGGCGAATCTGGAGACGGTGACTGCGCTGCTGGCGTTGGGCATCGATGTCCATGCGCCTGCCCGCGATGGCCGGCGCGCAATCGACATTGCATCGGCCAGCGGACGTTGGGACATCGTCGCGGCGATCGATCCGAATGCCAACCGTCCGGCGTCGCTGGATGCGCCCGATGAGGTGGCCGACACCACCCCGGCGCCCGGAGAACGTGAACGCCTGCTGCTCGAATCGCTGCGCCAGGGCCGTACCCATATCGCGCGTGAATTGCTCAACCTGGAGCCGCCACTGGCCACGGAGTCGCTGCTGCGCGCGTTCCGCATCGTGCTCGAACGCGACGATATCGATGCGCTGCAGATGCTCGTGGCCCAAGGGTTCGATCCGGTGGCAGCACCGCTGGATGACAGCGAGGCTTTGCAGATGGCCGCGCGACTGCGTCCAGTACCGACGCGCTGCATGCTGGCCCTGCTCGGCAGTGGCGCATCCGCCGCCGGTGCCGGCGTGTTGTTGCCGCTGCTCGCGAATGCGGTGGATGAGGAAGCCGGCGCGCGCGACGAATTGGACGCGCTGGCGCTGCAGTTGCTCGAACGCGGCGCCGACTGCTTCGCGCGCATCAGCGGCGGTGCCGGCGCCCTGCATCTCGCCGTTCGCGGCGGACTGGCCGGCATCGCACAACAGCTGATCGCACGCGGGCTCGACGTCAATGCCGTCGATCACATCGGGCAGACTGCCCTGCACTTGTTGATGCGTCTGCCGCGCGATGGTCGCGAACTCTTGCTGGTCGCACTGATCCGCGCCGGTGCCGACCCGGAACGCGCCAGTGCGGACGGAGAGACGCCACTGGGTCGGGCCACGCTGGCGCGCCGCGATGACGCCTTGCGCCTGTTGCGCTGGGCCCCATGGCGGCTGCCGCAACGCGCCTTGCTGGATGACGACTTGCCCGCCGCCGCACGTGCTGGCGATCGCGTCGCCGTCACCAAATTGCTTGATCTCGGTCTGCCCGTCGATGCCACCGATGCCCAGGGCTGCACGGCGCTGTTGCGCGCCAGTGGTGGCGGCTTCGAGGGCATCGTGACCGATCTGCTCGAACGCGGCGCCGCGACAAACCTGAGTGCACACACCGGCGCCACGGCACTGAGCGCGGCCGTCAGTGCCGGACACGAACGCGTCGTTCAACTGCTTGTCGCGCGCGGCGTCGACATCGACCAGGCGCTCGCCGGTGGCGTCACGCCGCTGATGATCGCCGCCGCACTCGGCAACGACGCCTTGGTGCAGTCATTGTTGGTACGCGGCGCCTCGGCGCTGGCGCAGGACGAAATCGGCCAGACCGCGCTGCATGCGGCCGCACAGTTCGCCTACAACGCCGACGATGCGCAAGCCGCAACGCGCGTGATCGACCGGCTGCTCGATGCCGGCTGTCCGATCGATGCCGCCAACCGCGACGGCCAGACCGCGTTGCTGCTGTTGCTCGGTGCGCGCGCCGAAGCCGGAACGCGCTCATCCAATCGCGAATTGCCGGAACTCATCGCGCGCCTCGTGAGCCACGGCGCCGATGTCGAAGTGCAGGACCGCCGCGGCATTTCGGTGTTGCATGCGGCTGCCATGCACGGCATGCGCGATGTCGCCGACCGCCTGATGCGCGCCGGTGCCGACCCGCGCCGACGCGATGGTGTCGGCCGCAGCGCGCATGAAGTCGCAATCCTGCTCGGCTACGTCGATCTCGCCGCGGTGTTGAAGCGCGATTGACTTAGCCCTCGGCCGCGGCGCTCTTCGCCTCGGCGTCGATGCG
>JAYUXS010000490.1:0-6505 GCA_043752845.1 Lysobacterales bacterium
CGATCTCTGGCGTCGATCTCGTCCGGCATCCGTCTGCGCACCGCGCGCATTCGACGCCAGGCGCGCGAGTTGCAGGAACTCGTCGATGGACGTACCGCCGAATTGCGCGCGTCCAAGGAGCACGCCGAAGCTGCGTTGACCGAGCTGCAGGGGACGCAACGGCAATTGGTCGAAGCGGAAAAAATGGCGTCGCTCGGCGGTCTGGTCGCGGGCATTGCGCACGAGATCAACACGCCGATCGGCATTGCCGTCACCGCGGCAACGCATCTTCAGGAATCCAGTCGCGTGCTGGTGGCGCGCATTGACGCGAAGGAATTGAAGGCGAGCGAACTGCCCCTGTTCCGCGACAACGTCAATGAGTCGATGCGGCTGATCCTTGGCAGTCTTGAGCGCGCGCTGCATCTGATCACCAGCTTCAAGAAGGTTGCGGTCGACCAATCCAGCGAACAGCGACGGCGCTTCGAACTGCGCGGTTTTCTCGAAGACGTGCGAACGGCGCTGCGCCCGAGCTACAAGGCCACACCGCACGAATTGCTGGTTGAATGCGGCGAAGGCATCGTCGTCGACACCTATCCCGGCGCGTTGTTCCAGATCATGACCAATCTGATCAACAACTCGCTCATCCATGCGTACAGCGAAGGCCAGTCGGGACAGATGACAATTGCCGCAATGCGTGACGGTGATCTTCTGGTGCTGCGTTATCGCGACGATGGTCAAGGCATGCCGGAGACGGTCGCGGCGCGCGCGTTCGAGCCGTTTTTCACGACGCGTCGCGGCAGCGGTGGCTCTGGTCTCGGTCTGCACGTCGTCTTCAATCTGGTGACGCAGATGCTTGCTGGCCGCATCGAATTGAACACGGCACCAGGCCAGGGTTGTGAATTCGTCATGCGCGTGCCGCTGTCGGCGCCGGACCGGCCGCCGCGCGTGTAGCCGTCAGCGTCCGCAACTTCCAACACTGAAACTCGCCGGCTCCTCCTCGAAGCCATCGACAAACACCGCCTCGCCGATCACCGGGCCGAATTCACTGGTATTGCCGAGCGCGTCGGTGGCCGTGACGGTGAGCGGCAGCACATTGCCGGCGGCATTCAACAGAAACTGCAGCGGTTGCTGGGCGTTGATCTCGTCGATCTCGGTCTCCACCAAAAGTTCACTGCTGCCACCACCACAGGCGGCACGATGGAATTGCACGGTGATCGGATAGGTGCTGTTGCCGGGCAGGCTGTCGAGCACATAGTCGATGGTCACGGCGTCGCCACCTCCGGGCAGAAAGTTTGGCGGCAACGTGACCACCGGGAAATTCTGCAGGCGGTTGCCACCGGCGGCAATGACGGGATTGGTTCCGCCTGCATCGCTGTCGCCCGCGTCATTCGCAGTCGGTCCATCAAATGAGTTGCTGCCAGCAAGGTCGATGGGAATGCCGCGCGTGCCGTGAAAACGGTTTCCGAGGATCTGCGCGTTCCAGCAGCTGCCGATGGCAATGCCGGCGCCGGCGCTGTGGGCGATGAGGTTGCCTTCCCCTGGGGCACTGCCACCGACGACGGCGCGGCAATAGCCGCCGAGGCCAATCAGGATGGTCGGGTAGCTGAACGAATGCCCGTTGCCCAAGGGTCGATCATTCAACCCGACGCCGACTCGATTGCCCTGCACGCGCACATGCGCAAGGCCGTCGACGCTCTGGAAATTGCTTGATGAAATCGCGACGGCACTGAAGCCATTGCCTGAAATAACATTGCTTTCGGCGGCTGTGGTGCCCCCGATGAGTGTGTCGCGCGGATCGAGCAGGTACATGCCGAAGTCCTGGCGGCCGGGCACCGCAGTCAAGTCTGCGCTGGCGCCGATGATGTTGCCCTGGATCGTGACCTTGACCAGTTGGTACTGGTTCGACAGGCCGTAGTCGCGATTGGCCGCGATCACATTGCCCTGCGCAGGATCGATGCCGCCGATGCGCACGTCGCCGCCGATGGTCACACCGGTGCCGTTCGGTTCGGCGATCTGACCGCTGATGTCGGTGCCGATGTAGTTGCCCTCGACGATGTTCGGGCCCAGGTTGAAATGGAAGATCGCCCGACGCCAGCGGTTCAGTGCCAGCCCGCGCACGGTCAGCGGCGCATACGCGGTCAGTCCGTCGGCGCTGTTGCTGGGGCCGCGTAATTCGATCTTCAGGGTGTGCGCGATTGCAGTGCCCGGCGGATTCGCGTTCGGCGCTGCGCCGGGCTGGGTGTAGCCGTCGATGACGAGCGGTGCCGTGATCGCAGGCAGGTCGCTGGTCGCCGCGATGCGCCAGTGCTGGGTCGCGGCCACGAAGCCGGCATCGTTGTTCGGGATATCGAAACTCAGCGTGTCGGCACCCGCGCCGGCATTGGCCGCGGTGATTGCGCCGCGTAGTGAACAGTCGTTGGCGTTGGCGTCGACGCAGGCCTGAAGCATGCCGTCGTCGCTGGTGGTATCGACGATGAACTGCGCCGCATGGGCAGCGCCGGCGAACATCAGGAGCATTGACAAAGCAGGCAAGAACTTCGGGTTCATGGGGCTCTCCGGGGATCCATGAGGCATACGCCGCTTGCGGGCCGCGACTGACATCACAGCGGCACTTTCCCGGCGCTGTCACCCCTTGCCCGGTTTTCGCGTATGCCTGTTCAACGCGCTGGGGAGATGAAGATGCGGAACATGTCGAACGTCTTGTTGGCGCTGTTGCTGCCTGTTGTGGGCGCCCAGGCGCAGGTCACGACCCCGAACCCGATCCTGTTCGTCACCCAGTTCCCGATTCCCGATGATTTCGCCGCGATCGGTTCGGTCTTCGCGAATCATCGCGGCAATACCGAACTCGTCGGTCGCGGCGGCGACCTGTACATCCGCTATGGCAATGGCACGCTGCGCAATCTGACGCGCGAAGCCGGTTACGGCGAAGCCGGCGTGATGCAGGGCGCGAATGCTATCGCGGTGCGTGATCCGGCGGTGCACTGGTCCGGCACGAAAGCGGTGTTCAGCATGGTCATCGGCGCCCCGACCCAGCAATACCAGTGGGTAACGACCTATTTCCAACTCTACGAAGTCACCGGCTTCGGTGTCGGTGAGACGGTGCAGATCAGCAAGGTCGCGAACCAGCCGGCCGACACCAACAACGTGATGCCGGCCTACGCCTCCGACGGCCAGATCATTTTCGTTTCCGATCGCACACGCAACGGCGAACGTCACCTGTATCCGCAACACGACGAATACGAATCGACGCCGACGCCGACCGGGCTGTGGAAATTGAATCCGCAAACCAGACAGCTGCAATTGCTGCAGCATTCACCCTCGGGTTCGTTTGATCCAATCATCGACAGCTTCGGCCGCGTGCTGTTCACGCGCTGGGACCATCTGCAGCGCGACCAGCAGAACGACAGCGTGAACAACACCTACGGCACCTTCAACTTCAGCAGCGAAGCGGCGAATTCATTGGTGACCAACAGCCGCAGCGAAGTGTTTCCGGAACCGCGCATCGCCGTCGCCGGCAGCAGCATCGAAGGTTTTTCGTTGAACCATTTTTTCCCCTGGCAGGTGCATCAGGACGGCACCGGCGAGGAAACGCTGAACCATCTCGGGCGCCACGAGTTGCACAGCTACTTCAATCTCAGCTTCAACAACGATCCGAACCTGGGTCAGTTCATCAGCGCGAATTCCGGACGCAGCAACACCAACCCGGCGTTCAATTTCCTGCAATTGCATGAAGACGCGAACACGCCCGGACGCTACTACGCGGTCGATGCCCCCGAATTCAATACCCAGAATGCCGGACAGATCATCCGTCTCGATGCGGCGCCGAACGTGAATCCGGCGACGGTGCAGGTGGTCTATGTCACCCATCCCGACACCGAGGGCACGGTGGCCTCCGAGAACCACAGTGGCCACTATCGCAATCCGGTTGTGCTTGCCGACAACGCGCTGATTGCGTCGCACACGTCGGTGCAGACCGGTGCCGGGAATGACGGCACGCGCGCCAACCCGAATGCCCGCTACAAGTTCAGGCTGCGCAATCTGAATACCGCCGGCAATGGCTACCAGTCGGCAAATCTCGCATTGACCAATGGCCTGTCGCGGCAGGTGCAGTATTGGGATCCGGATGTGCTCGTCAGCTACAACGGCGAGTTCTGGGAGCTCGGCGCCGTTGAGATTCGTGCACGTGCCGCGCCGGCAACGACGGCTGCAACCACGGCCGCACCCGAAGTGAGCGCCTATGCGCAACGCGGCATACTGGAGTCTTCGTTCAAGCAGTATCTGCGCGTACAGAATCTCGGTGTCGTGGTGATGCGCGATGTCACCACGCGCGATGTGCTCGACAAGCAACAGCCGTTCAATTTGCGCGTCGTTGGTGGTGGACGGCAGACGCCGGCGTCACCCTTTGGCACCGTCTACGACATCGCCCACATGCAGTTTTTTCAGGGCGACCAGATTCGTGGCATCGGCGGTACTGCTACGCCAGCGCCGGGTCGGCGCGTGATTGCGCAATTCATGCACGATGCCAAGGCGATCGCGGCGAACCTGCCTTTGGCCGGGGGCGCACCCACGGCGAGTGTGCCGATCGCGCTCGATGGCTCGGTCGCCGCCTTCGTGCCAGCGAGTCGCGCCCTTGCCTGGCAGATCACTGCCGGCAACGGCACGCCCGTCGTGCGCGAGCGCTTCTGGATCACGCTGCAACCCGGCGAAGTGCGCGCCTGCGACGGCTGCCACGGCGTCAATCAGGCCAACCAGCAAGGGCAGGGCGCTTCCACACAAACCGCGCAGGCTTTCCTCGATCTGCTCGCACGCTGGAACAACGACGTCGGTTGGCTGTTTGCGGACGGGATGGAGTGAGCTGCCTCAAGTTCAATCCGCTTCGACGATCTCGGCTTCAACGATTTCGCCCGTATCGACGCTGGCCTGCTTGCGTGCGATGCGCTTGCTTCCGAGCACGCGGCTGAACTTGTTGAAGTAGGACGGCAGGGCTTCGGCATCCATGTCCGGGCCGTTCTGCAGCTGGAAGTGCAGATGCGGGAAGAATGCACTGCCCGACGCACCGATCTTGGCGATGCTCTGACCACGTTTGACCTTGTCGCCGACTTTCACCGCGACGCTGCCCGATTGCGCGTGCGCGTAGACGCCGAATTCCTGGTGGCCGTGATCGACGACGACGTAGTTGCCGAACAGCACCATGCGGTTTTCGGCGAGCTTGCTCTGGTCGAACTTGCGATCGTCGGCTTGCGCGTTTTCGACCGCGACGACGACGCCATCGCCGATCGCGCGAATCGGGTCGCCGAATCCGAACCAGCTGGCGTTGTCGGCGAATTCACCTTTGCGCATCGCGCCGCTGGCGTCGACCGGCACGAAGTCGTAGCTGTAGCGCATCGCATTGCGCTTGAAGCCCATCGCCGCGATCGGCGCGAAGTGCACGTCGAAACGGCGGTGGTGGCCCAATGCATCGTGGCCGTCATAGTTCAGCACGCGCCCGCCGATCGGCAGGATGTAGTCGGCGTGGTTGCGATAGGCCACCGGCTTGATGTCCAGCGACTGCTTGGTGCTGCGGCTGCCATCGGCATTCGACAGCTCGAACTGGAAGCGCAAGGTGCCGAGCTCAAGTTCGTTTGCCAGCGTATGGAACGGGTTGAACAGCATCAGCGTCACGCCGGCTTCGATGTGGCGTTCACCGATCGTGGCGATGCTGGGCCGCACACCGTTGCCATCGACGAAACGCTGCAACAGCAGGTTGCCCTCGCGATCCAGCACGCTCAGTTCGATGCGGTCGATATCGACGGCGACATCGCTGCCGTTCTTGACGAGCAGATCGAAGTTCAGATGCTGCGCGTCCGGCATGTGCTCGACATAGGCGGTGGCGGGATCAGTCGAGAGCGTGACCGCGAGCGGGGCTTCCGCGGCCAGTGTGGACGCGGCGGCGACGGCGAGGGCGAAGATGGACAACAGGCGATGCATGGGCGAATCCTGGATCATGGACGAGTGCCGTCTGATGCAGGATATCGCCGAATGGTTTAGTGGCCGGTGTCAACGCTCATTCGCGATAACTGAACTGCCCCTCGCTGATCTGGATCTGGCTGCCGTCATTGGCGGTCAGCGTGCCGGAGAAAGTCGCCTCGATTACCGTCGGCGTATGGCTCGCCGTGCGCACATCGACGACGAAGTCGAAGCCGAGCAGGCTGCCGGCGAGATAACGTTCGCTGCTCAAATTGGCGATCTGCACCACGCTGGCAGACGCATTGCCGGTCTTGAACTCGTACCGGCCTGGCCCATCGATGCCATAGAGATTCAGCGTGAACACCTGCTCGTCCCGATCCTTCGGCCCGTGCGAACCGCCGATGATCAGCGCGCGTTCGTAGCCGGTGGGATGAAACGCGCCGAACAGATTGTGATCACCGATCCAGGGCGTACCGTCGATGCGCATGCTCAGCGCGTTGGCGCTGACCGGCACCGATGTCGCCACCACGTCGGTTGGGTTGCCCGTCGGCGCAGGCGCGCGGTCGCAGGAAAATAGTGT
>JAYUXS010000491.1:0-2753 GCA_043752845.1 Lysobacterales bacterium
ATGGTCGACGAGCGCGTGAAATACTGGGCCCCGGTCGATCAGTACATCGGCGGCATCGAGCACGCGATCCTGCATCTGCTGTATTTCCGCTTCTTCCACAAGCTGATGCGCGACGCTGGTCTGGTACACACCAACGAACCGGCGACCAATCTGCTGTGCCAGGGCATGGTCGTCGCCGAGACGTTCTATCGTGACGAAACGAACGGTGCGAAGACCTGGTTCAATCCAGCCGATGTTGCGATCGAACGCGACGATCGCGGGCGCATCACTGGCGCCAAGCTCGCCGTCGATGGTCAACCGGTCGCGATCGGTGCGGTCGAGAAGATGGCGAAGTCGAAGAACAATGGCGTCGATCCGCAGACCATGATCGACCGCTACGGCGCCGATACCGTGCGCCTGTTTTCGATGTTCGCGGCGCCGCCGGAAATGTCGCTGGACTGGAGCGAGTCGGGCGTCGAAGGCATGGCGCGTTTCCTGCGCCGTCTGTGGGCCGGGGTGCATGCGCATGTCGCAGGCGGCGTCGCGCCGAAGCTGGATGCGTCGACGCTGAGCGCCGATCAGAAAACCATTCGCCGCAAGCTGCATGAAACCATCGCCAAGGTCGGCGACGATCTCGGTCGCCGTCACACCTTCAACACCGCGATCGCTGCCGTCATGGAACTGATGAATGCGCTCGCGAAGTTCGACGATGCCAGCCACAACGCACGCGCCCTGCGTCAGTAAGCGTGGTCGGCGATCGCGTTGATGTTGAATCCGATCGTGCCGCATATTGCACATGCGCTGTGGCAGGAACTTGGCAACCGTGAAACCCAGATCGACGATCAGCCGTGGCCGAAGGCGGATGAATCCGCCCTGGTGCGCGATTCGTTGACGCTGGCCGTACAGGTCAATGGCAAGTTGCGCGGCCAGGTCGAAGTCGCGGCGAATGCATCGAAGGAAACGGCGGAAGCGGCCGCACTGGCCGATGCCGGCGTGCAGAAATTTCTCGAAGGTCTGCAGATCAGGAAGGTAATCGTGGTGCCGGGCAAGATCGTCAACATCGTGGCCGCCTGAGCATGCGCGCGCTGACACTGCTGCTCACGCTGATCGTGACTGGCTGCGGATTTCAACTTCGCCAGCAGGCACAGTTGCCGGATGCCTTGAAGGAACTGCGCATCGAAGTCACTGACCGCTTCAGCCCGATCGGGATCGAACTCGGTCGTGCGCTGAAGCGCGCCGGCGCTAACTTGCACGACGCGCCCGAGGCCAAGGTGGCGATCGTGCGGGTGCATGCCGACACCATCAGCACGCTGCCATTGTCCGTCAGCGGCACGGCGCGTGTGCAGGAATACCAGATCACCCATCGCATCGAATTCGAGGTTCTGGCTTCGGATGGTTCGGTCCTGATTGCGAAGAACAGCATCGAACGTCGTCGCGATTACCGGTTCGATGAAACCCAGGCGCTGGGTGCTGCGGCGGAAGATGAAATGGCGCGCAAGGAATTGCGTCGCGACACCGTGGCCGCGCTGTTGCGGCGCATCGAAGCACTCTGAAATGAGCGCGTCAGCCCAGTTCGCCGAACGTCTGCGCAAGGTCTCGCAACTGAAGCCGGTCTACATGATCGCCGGTGAGGAACATCTGCTGGTCATCGAAGCGGGCGATGCGCTGCGCGCACGTGCGCGCGAACTCGGTTTCAGCGAACGCGAAGTGCATGACGTCGAGTCCGGCTTCGACTGGAATGACCTGGCGCGTTCGGGTGCATCGATGTCGCTGTTCGCGTCGCAACGCTTGATCGAATTGCGCCTGCCCACCGGCAAGCCCGGCACCGAAGGTTCTGCGGCGATCCAGGAATGGTGCGAGCGTGCGCCGCCGGATTGCGTGTTGCTGATCACCTGCATGCAGTGGAGCAAGAAACAGGAAGGCAAGTGGACGCATGCAGTCGAACGCGTCGGCGTATTTCTGCCGGTGTGGCCGCTCAAACGCGATGAGTTGGCGGGCTGGATCAACAGCCGGGCGGCGAGTCGCAACGTGCAATTGACGAGTGACGCCACCGAAACGCTGGTGCGGCGCACCGAAGGCAATCTGCTGGCTTGCGCGCAGGAGATCGACAAGCTCGCGCTGCTCGCGAATGGTCGGCGCCTGAATGAGGCCGAGCTCGAGTCGCTGGTCGCAGATTCGGCACGCTTCGATGTGTTCGGCATGGTCGAAGCCACGCTTGCCGGCGACGGTGCGCGTGCGCGGCGCATGCTCGCGAGCCTGCGCGCCGAAGGCGAACAGTCTGCAACTTTGATGGCCTGGCTGCTGATGCAATTGCAAGCCGCCGCGCGCCTCGCGCAGTTGCCACGTGGCCAGCAAGCCGGCGCGTTTCGCGGCGAAGGCATCTGGGGCACGCGCGATGCGGCTTTCCGCAAAGCGCTTTCACGTGGCGACGCGCAGTTCTGGGAGCGTCGACTCGCGGAAGCCGCACGCGTCGACCGGCTCTCGAAGGGGCGTGGCGTCGGCGATCCATTTCTCGCGCTGGAACGCCTGCTGATGCGCATCAGCGATGTCCGTGCCAGTCGACGCATGGTGGCCTGAATGGGCAGATTGACCGCGATCTTCGGTGGCACATTCGATCCGATCCACCTCGGCCATCTGCGCGTCGCGATCGAGATCAGCGAAGCGCTTGATGCCGATGTACACCTGCTGCCGGCGCCGGTGCCGCCGCACCGCGGGCAGCCGCAGGCAACAGCTGCACAGCGTCTGGCGATGCTCGAACTGGGTATTCAGGGTTG
>JAYUXS010000492.1:0-2751 GCA_043752845.1 Lysobacterales bacterium
CGCAGGCTAACGGCCCATCTCGGACAGAGCAAGGCAATGAGAGTCATTCCCTCTTGTAAATGAGAGTCATTCGCAATAAAGTACGTGCAACTCGATTGCCGCGAAGGAAATTCAATGGCTTGCCTGCGTCCTGCCCTGCTTTGTATCGCTATCGCTTTTGCCCTGCCGCAGTTCGCTCTGGCCGAAACTGCCGACCGCAAACCGACACGGCTCGGCCGCACCGATGTCACCGCCGCCACGCAGCCGGATCCGCGTTTCCCGCAAGTCAGCAAAGAAATTGCCGATGGACAGATTCTCGCCGGCAAGAAAACCACGGACATAAAACTCGGCGAACAGCCGGCGATCGCCAACAACGAGTTGCGCCAGACCTTCGCCAAACTGCCTGGTCTGCTGCTCTCGGAGCAACAGACCCCGAGTCACTTCAATGTCAATTATCGCGGCCTCGGTGACCCGCATGAATCCGAGTTCGTGATGTTCTTCGAAGACGGTGTGCCGCTTGCCAGTGGCTGGTTCGGCTATCCGACGATGTACTACCTGCCGGCGGTCGAACGTCTGGATCGCGTGCAGTTCATTCGCGGTGGTTCGTCGCTTCTGTACGGCCCGCAGCCGGGCCCGGTGGTCAACATGATCACGCGCTCACCGCAACCGGACGCCGAATTCAATGCGCGTTCGCGCCACGTTGGCGGCGCGGACGGACTCTATGCCACCTACAACGAGATCAGCGGCGGCGTCGGCGATGTCGGCTACAGCATCGAACTTGATCATCGCGAACTCGATGGTGAGCGCGGCAACTCGGACGCCAATGTCGATGGTGCTTCGGTATCGCTGTTCTGGCGTGAAAGCGATTTGGCGAACTGGCGCCTTGATCTCACCCATTACGCGACCGAGAGTGGCGAACCCGGTCGCTTGCCCGACCTGTTCCTGCGTACGCAGCCCGACCTCGTCACCACGCCGTTCAACCGCATCGAGATCGAACGTGATGCCGCCGTGATCAGCACCGAGCGCGAACTGACCGAAGGGTTCACGCTCAATGCCAAGCTCTGGCATGCGCAACTGGATCGCGACAGCCGCCGCACCGCGCAGCTGCTGCCCGGACAACTGCAACCGAATCTGCGCGCCAATTTCGATCATCAGGATTTCAGCAGTACGGGCATCGATGCGCGCATCGTTCATGACTTCGGCGCGAACCACACGCTCACCTTCGGCGTCACCGCCTACGACGAAAACAGCCCGCGCTGGCAGCGCAGCAACGACGTCGTCGATGCCGAGGCCGGCAATGTGCTGCGCTATGCACAGGAACGCGGCACCAAGTACGCCGCAGTGTTTGCCGAATCCATCATCCGCTTCGACGCGTTCAGCCTGATCCCGGCGATTCGTCTGGAATCGCTGCGTCTCGACATTGACGAAACGCTGGTCTCTGCCGGCGTCTCCCGCGACGCGATCGACGACCGCTTCAGCCACACCGTGCCACTTGTCGGCCTCGGCGCCAATTACGACTTTGTCGACCAGCGCATGCAGGCCTACGGCAACGTATCGCAGGGCTATCGCCCGATGCGCTATGACGACGTCGGCAACCCGACCTCGAACCTGTCGCTCGGCAATGGCCCCGAACCATCGAAGACGCTGAGCGCCGAACTCGGCCTGCGCGGTTCGCCGGTCGAAGGCCTGTTCTTCGACGTCAGCGTGTTCCGCATCGACTTCAACGACAAGATCGAACAGATCCAGGTCACGACCACGGAAGTCGAACGCGTGAACAGCGGTGACGCGCGCCATCAGGGCATCGAACTCGCAGGCGAATATGACTTCTTCGCCGGCAGCGAAAACCAGCACCTGACGGCATTCGCGTCAGTGTCCTTCCTCGATGCCGAAATCACTGAATCGGTGACGGCGAGTCTGATCGGCAACACCCCTGCCTACGCGCCGGATCACGTTGCCAAGCTTGGGTTGATCTGGCGCGGTCTGGACGACAAGCTCAAGCTCGGCCTCACCGGCACCATGGTCGATAACCACTTCTGGCGCGACGCCAATACCGGCGCCGGCAATGTGGTCACCTTTGTGGCTGCGGAAGTGCCTTCCTACCAGGTGCTGGACCTGACTGGCGAATGGAAGGTGCATGATCGCCTCAGCCTGCTGGGCGGCGTCAACAACGTCACCGACGAGACCTACACCTCACGCGTGCGCAACGACGGCAGCGAACCCGCGGCCGAGCGTCACGCCTATTTCGGCATCGAAGTCTCGCTGTAATCGCGCATCGCTCCGGCGCGGGTGGACATCACCGCGCCGGAATGAACGTGTCGACCACGTGCGACACGTAGCCGTCGAATTCTTCCTGGTCCATGCGCGTCAGTTTGAGTTGCATCATCAACTGCAGAAATCCGACGTAAGCGGCATAGACGAGGCGTGCCCGATTCATGGCGTCGCGCCGCGAAAAGTTCATCGCGCGATAGGCCTGCATCAGAAAGTGGATGCGCCCTTGCGAAACGCGCGCCATCACTGGTTGCACCACTGGGTGATCGAGCGCCTTGAGCAATTCGCTGTACAGCACATGCGTGCGCATTTCACGGCTGGTGCGGATGAACAACTCGCGCAGGCGCTCACGCGCGTCTGTGATGTCGGCCAACGGTTCGAACATGTTCAACTCGTCCTGCTTTTCCCAGCGTTCGAGTGCTGCTTTCAACAACGCGTCGCGCGACGGAAAATGCCAGTAGAAGCTGCCCTTGGTCACGCCCAGGCGACGTGCCAGAGGCTCAA
>JAYUXS010000493.1:0-2741 GCA_043752845.1 Lysobacterales bacterium
AAGTCCGGCCGTGCACCGTCGCGATCGACCTTGTTCACGACGACGATCGGCTTGAAGCCCATCGCGAACGCTTTCTGGGTGACGAAGCGGGTCTGCGGCATCGGACCATCGAAGGCGTCGACCAGGATCAGCACCGAGTCGACCATCGACAGCACGCGTTCCACTTCGCCACCGAAGTCGGCATGGCCCGGCGTGTCGACGATGTTGATGCGGTACTCGGTGCCATCGCGCTTGTCGATCCAGCGGATCGCGGTGTTCTTGGCGAGAATGGTGATGCCGCGTTCTTTTTCGATGTCGTTCGAATCCATCACGCGGTCGGAGATGACCTGGCGGTCGCCGAGCGTGCCGGACTGGCGCAGAAGACAATCGACGAGGGTGGTCTTGCCATGATCGACGTGGGCGACGATGGCGATATTGCGCAGCTTTTCGATGGACATCGGTAATCCGTTCCGGACAGGGTTTGCCGGTGGTTGGGAGGAAGAAGCGGTAGGGCCGGGTGGCCGCGACGGCGCGGAGTATAGCCGAGCCGTGGCCATTGCAGGCATCCCGGTTGCGGGGCGGTTCAGGCATCATCCGGGAATGAATTCCCGGATCCTGCTCGTCATTGCTCTCGTTGCCGCAGTCCTGTTCTGTGCAGGATTTTCAACTGGTCCCGCCTGGCCGTGGATGCTCGCGCTCAAGCTGGTTCCGGTCAGCGCCGCGATCGCCTGGGTGCGCCGTGATGGCTTGGGGGATCGTTATGCGCGGTGGATCGCGGCTGGACTGATGCTTTCCCTGCTCGGCGATGCCTTGCTGGCGCTGCCGGGTGACTGGTTCGTGGCGGGTCTGCTTGCTTTCGTCGTCGCGCATCTCACCTACACCATCGCCTATGTCGGGCGCTCGCGGACACTTGCGCCGGCCTGGTTGCTGCTGTCGTTGCTGGCGGTGGCTACGATGCTGACGGCCTTGTTTCAACGGGGTGAGCTCGGCGCAATGAAGCTGCCGGTGGTTGTTTATGCGGCAGTGATCGGGTTGATGTTGTGGCGCGCTGGCGCCCAAGGTCGGTCAGGGCCACGTGCGCATCTCGCGGTCGTGGGCGCTGTGCTGTTCGTGCTCAGCGATGCCGTGCTGGCCTGGAATCGTTTCATCGATCACCACGATGGCCTGCGCTATCTGAATATCGCCTTGTACTGGCTGGGTCAGTGGGGCATCGCCGCGTCGGCGGTGCGTGGTCATCGTGAAACGCTGCGGTCACCGCTATGATGCGCGGCGTTTTTCACCGGAGCACACCATGTCCAATCTGCAAGCCAATATCCAGACCGATCGTGGCACCATCCATGTCACGCTGTTCGCCGATCAGGTGCCGAATACGATCGCGAGCTTCGTCAATCTCGTCCGCCGCAAGTATTACGACGGACTCAGCTTCCACCGCGTGATTCCCGACTTCATGATTCAGGGCGGCTGCCCTGAGGGCAGTGGTCGCGGCGGCCCCGGTTACAAGTTCGACGATGAAATCGTGCCTTCACTGCGTCACGAGAAAGGCGTGTTGTCGATGGCGAATGCCGGTTCCCTCGGCGGCAAGGGCACGAACGGCAGCCAGTTTTTCATCACCCATGGCCCGACGCCGCATTTAGACGGCAAGCACACGGTATTCGGCAAGGTCGTGGCCGCAGAAGATCAGAAAGTCGTCGATGCCATCCGTCAGGGTGACAAGATCAACATGATCACCATCGATGGCGACTACAGCGCCCTGTTCGACAAGGTGCGCGCGCAACTCGACAACTGGAACGCGATTCTCGACCAACGTTGATCGCGCCTGACCGGAGCGTGCGCCGCGCGCTTCGGTCATTGCACGTCACTTGCGGATGCGAAGGTCGGCGAGGATCTGCTCGACGGCTTTTTCGTCGCGCGGGTAATAGTACTCGGCGGGGGCCGAGAACCAGACCAGATTGAGTTTCTCCTTGCGCTCGAAAAAGGTCACGTGGCCGAGATAGCTCAGGCCATTGCCAACGTCGAACGACATGTCGAAGCGAAATGCCGTGACGCCGTCGAGTTCGAACGGATGCAGGTTCGTGGTCTTGACGTTGGCCAGGCCAAGTGCCGTGAAACCATCACGGAACACTGCTTCGAGTTCGCTTGCATCCATGCCCTTGCGATAGAAAGCGCCGTCCGGTCGGCGCTTGGTGGCGCGGTAATCAGCGAACACATGATATTTGTCGCGGATGTTCGTGTAGTAAAGGATACGGTTCAACGCCGTGCCATCGATCGTCCAGATCTCGCCGCGGGGAAAGCGGAAGCGCGCCCACTCGATCGGTGATGTCACCTCGAAAATGCGCGACACCTTGACTGGATCGTTCGGTCGGACCAGCCCGGGCGGTGCGCCGCAGGCGGTAAGCAGCGCCAGCAAAACGACCGTAGCAACGCGGACGATTCGGGATTCAACGATTTGCATGAGCGACTCCGCTGGCTTCGGCGATGTAGTGCTCGACCGTGGCGCGGTCGGGGGCGTCGGGGCTGAGTTTCAGATACTGCTGCCATTCGTCGATTGCCTGGCGAGGCATCTGAATGTTGCGATAGGTGTAGCCGAGGTCGCGGTGTGCGATCGACGGATAGCCCGGCACCTTCATGGCCGCACGGTAGGCGTCGATTGCGCGCTTGTCATCGCCGCCAGCACGACGCTTGCGGAACAGTTCGCCCCGGTAATACTCGACCCAGGCCAGATGTTTGCCGTTCATGCGCTGCTCGAGACGATCCAGTCAAGG
>JAYUXS010000494.1:0-6470 GCA_043752845.1 Lysobacterales bacterium
CAAATGACCGCGTACCGTGAACACGACACGAGACTGGCCGGGCAGATCGACGTTCGCGCCGAGCACATTCGCGGTGACCGCGGTGGTCGGTGTTCCGACGCCGCAAGTGGCACTGTTGGTATTGCAGCAGGCGCCGTCAAATGCCGTGCATTGCCAACTGATCGAACCAGCGTCGAAACCGGCCGTGCCGGGCGCGGTGTACAGCGGCAAGGTGTCGCTCACAGCGACATTGTTGGCGGTGACAAAACCCTGATTGGTGACGGTGATCTGGTAGCTGTGATCGAGACCAGGAACGGCCGTGGTGACGCCGTCGGTCTTGGTGACATTGATGTCGGTATTGATGTCGATATTGGTGACGACCGGCCCGCTGCTGTTGTTGCCGGCGACACTGTCGACAACGGCAGCATCACCACTGCTCACGCTGGCGCTGTTGCTGACACTGCCGGTCGCCAAGCCGCCGACGGCCGCATACACCAGCACCTTGCTGGAACTGCCGGCGCGCAATTTGAACCCGGCATTGTTGATGCTGCCGGTGCCGCTGCTGATTTCGCCGGGACAACTCGCGTCCGGCAGGTAATTGCCGACCACACCGTTGTCGCTGGAGCAATATCTCCAACATGGCACCGTTGCGCCGGCCCCGCACTGGAAGGGATCGCCTTGAAGCTGGGCGACGAAGGTGTCGTCCAGCAATGCGCCGAGTTCGCTTGCACCATTGCCGATATCACTGGGGCCCAGATTGCGGACCGTGATCTCGTAAATGAATCCCGATCCCGGATTGATCGCCGCTGGCGCTGTTTTGAGCACCGACAGGTTGGCGCTCCGGGCGATATTGAGCACCTTGGTCGCCGAATTGTTCGTTGTCGGCGTGTCATCTTCTCCGCTTGCTGCGGTGACGGTCGCCGTCAGGTTCAACGGACTGATCAGCGCATTGCTGCGGTAGGCGATGACGAAATCGATGTCGACCGAGGCATCGTTGCCCAGAGTGACATTAGTCGCAACGCTGCCGGTGCCACTCGGCGACGAACAGAGCGCCGGCGTGCTGCAGCTCCAGCTGACCGAGGCGACTTCAGTTGGAAAAGTCATGGCCACGGCAGCCGCGCCGCTGTCCGTCGGACCATTGTTCGTCACCCGCACAGTCAGCGAGTTGCCGGCCAGACCTGGCAGCGCGCCGGTGGTCCCGGGTGTGTAGGTGGTTGCGGTTGTCGGATTGAACGCGATCGCGTAATCGGTTTTCGGATCGCGGGTCAAACTCAGCGTTTCCGTGTTGTTCGCTGGGGCGGTTTCGGACGCAAGTGTTTGCGCAGTCGCGGTAAAGGCCAACGGGCTGGTCAGCAGCGAACTCGCGACGGCGATGTTGCTGATCACGATATCGCTGCTGGCGGCGTCCGCCAATGCGACCGTTGCGGAGACATTGCCGGAGCCGCTAGCGGGCGTGCAACCCGCGCATGTCCAGGTTGCGCCACTGGTACCCGCCGGTAAAGTGACCGTTACGGTGGCCGCTGGGCTGTCGGTCGGGCCATTGTTTCTGACGCGCACGGTCAGCGAACTGATGGTGTTGCCGGGCACATAGGTGCTCGGCGGCGTATTGATGAAATCGACTTCGAGGTCGGTGTCCGGGTCGCGCACGCTGCTGACGGAACCATTGACCGTGGTTGCTGCACCGCCGGACTCGCTGTCGCTCATGGTCGCCGTGACGACAAGTGGCGCACTGGCCGTCGACGACGCAAACGTCACGAGAAAGGTGAACGTCACCGTGCCGTTCTGGGCCAAGGTGCCCGGGTCCTTGTTGCTCAAATTGCCGGTGCCCGTGGCTTGGCCGCCGCCAGGGCAAGAGGTGCCGGCACCGGTCGCACTGCCACACGACCAACTGACCGTCGCCGAGCCAGGGAAATTCGTGGTGACTTTGGCATCGCTTTCCGTCGTCGCGCCGGTATTTAAGAGGAGCAGTGTGTAAGTGCTTTGCGTCGTACTGCCGGGCGTGTAACTCGCCGGGCCGCTGAAGGTCAGCGTCGGTGTGACTTGAGCCAAGGCCGGCCATGCGAGCAGCATGCCAACGCATGCGACGGCGGACCGAATCCAATTCCCAAGCCGGTTCGACGGCCCTACTGCACGCTTCTGGTCCACGTAACCCCCGAGTGAATTGCGGTCGTTCGAGACGCGCACCTTTCCGACATGTGCGATCCAAGTGAAAGAAAGTTGGCGTCGGGGCGACTATAGCCACGCGCCGCGACGGCCGGGTATTTATTTGTGTCTCAATGTGTAGCAACCAGTCGTGCGGCCTGAAACCTGCCCTGCCGCACTTCAGTCTTCCTCTGCTCAGCATCGCAGACACGACCTCGCCCGCAGCTACAATCGCCGCCCTTCCCACGGATTCCAACCATGCAGACCTGGCTAGTCACTGGCGGTGCCGGATTTATCGGCGGCAATTTCGTGCTGGACATCATCGGCACCGGCGAACACCGCATCATCAATCTCGATGTCCTGACCTACGCCGGCAATCTCGACACGCTGGCGCCGCTCGAGCGCAGCCCGCACCACAAGTTCATCGCCGGCGACATCGCCGACCGCGAGCTGGTCGCACAATTGTTGACACAGTACCGACCGTCGGCGGTCGTCAATTTTGCAGCAGAGAGCCATGTCGACCGCTCGATCGACGGACCCGCTGCATTCGTCCAGACCAATGTCGTCGGCACCATGAACTTGCTGCAGGCGACGCTCGGCTACTGGCGCGACCTGCCCGAGCCCGAGAAATCGGCGTTCCGTTTCCTGCATGTCTCGACGGACGAGGTCTATGGCTCGCTCGGCGACAGTGGCGCGTTTCGCGAAGACACGCCGTACGCGCCGAACTCGCCGTATTCCGCAAGCAAGGCCGCGAGCGACCATCTGGTGCGCGCCTGGCACCACACGTATGGCCTGCCGACGCTGACCACGAACTGCTCGAACAACTACGGGCCCTACCAGTTCCCGGAAAAACTCGTTCCGCTGATGATCCAGAAGGCGCTGACCGAGCAGCCATTGCCGGTCTACGGCGACGGCCGCAATGTGCGCGACTGGCTGTATGTGCTTGATCACTGCCGCGCCATCCGCGCCGTCCTCGAACGCGGCCGCGTCGGCGAGGTGTACAACGTCGGCGGCGACTCCGAGCGCATGAACATCGATGTCGTGAATACGATCATCCAGCTGGTCGACGCACGCCGTCCGCGCGCCGATGGCAGTGCGCGCACTTCGCTCATCAGTTACGTCCGTGACCGCCCCGGCCACGATCGCCGCTACGCCATCGACGCCAGCAAGATCCGCAACGAACTCGGCTGGGTCCCCATCGAATCCTTCGAATCCGGCATCGGGAAGACCGTCGACTGGTATCTCGCGAATCAAACCTGGTGCAACCGCGTACTCGACGGCAGCTATCGTGGCGAACGCCTCGGCGCCTCCTGACGTAGAATTCGGCTCGAGGTGAAAACCATGAACGAAGCAAGCATTGTCTGCAATCCCAAAATTCTATGCGGCAAGCCGACAATTCGCGGCACAAGAATTTCGGTGGAGTACGTGCTGGAGCGCCTTTCGTCGGGAGATTCCACCGACGACTTGATCGAGGGTCATCCAACCCTGACTCGAGAGGGTATTCAAGCAGCACTGGCTTATGCCCTTTGCATGCTGCGCCTCGAATCAGTAGACGCCGAGATCGAACACGCCGCATGAAGTGGTTCTCGAGCGCGCACTGTCACGCGACAAGCTCTTGTGTGAGGACAAGGATTTTGGCGAACTGGTGATCAGACAGAATCTTCCGACTGCGGGCGTGGTGTTGCTTCGGCTGAAAGGATTTGTTCGCCGTGAAGCGCTAGCGCGCTTCGAGCAGGTCTATCTCAAGCATCGCGACCATTTTGCGAATCAGTTGACCGTGGTCTCGCGCAGCACCGTACGATTTCGAAAGTTGAAGGATCTAAGTACATGAAAGGCATCATCCTCGCCGGCGGCGCCGGTTCGCGACTGCATCCGTTGACGTTGGCACTGAGCAAGCAATTGCTGCCGGTGTACGACAAGCCGATGATTTATTACCCGCTCAGCGTGCTGATGCTGGCCGGTATCCGCGATGTGTTGATCATCAATACGCCGCACGAACAGGAACTGTTCCGGCGCCTGCTCGGTGATGGATCAGGTTGGGGCATGAACATCCAGTACGCGGCGCAGCCGAGTCCGGACGGACTGGCCCAGGCCTATCTGATCGGGCGCGAATTTGTGGGCGGCAAGCCCTCGTGCCTGGTACTCGGCGACAACATCTTCTATGGCCACGGCCTGACCGAAGTGCTTCGCCGCGCCGCCGCGCAGACCGAGGGCGCGACGGTGTTCGGCTATTACGTCAAGGATCCGGAACGCTACGGCGTTGCCGAATTCGATGCCGCCGGGCGTGTGCTCAGCCTGGAAGAAAAACCCAAGGCACCGAAATCGAACTACGCAGTCACCGGCCTGTATTTCTACGACGGGCACGCGAGCGACTATGCCGCCGCATTGAAGCCTTCGCCGCGCGGCGAACTCGAGATCACCGATCTCAACAAGGTCTATCTGCAGCAAGGCAACTTGCGCTGCGAGAAGCTCGGACGCGGCTACGCCTGGCTCGATACCGGCACACACGAATCACTGATCGAGGCCGGCAATTTCATCGAGACCATCGTCTCGCGCCAGGGCCTGCGCGTCTGTTGCCCGGAAGAGATCGCATTCCAGAATGGCTGGATCGACGCCGAGCAATTGCTGCGCATCGCGGCACCGCTCGTGAAGTCGGGCTATGGCGACTATCTCGCCCGCATCGCGCGCGGCGAGGGCATGCGATGAGGGTGATCGACGCCACGTTGGCGGGCGTCAAGCTCGTCGAACCCGATGTCTTCGGCGATACCCGCGGCTACTTCTACGAAGGCTGGAATCGCGCGCGCTATGCCGAGCTCGGTCTCGACTTCGACGTAGTGCAGACCAACATGTCGCGCTCGGCCAACGGTGTGCTGCGCGGCCTGCATTACCAGTGGCCGAATCCGCAGGGCAAGCTGGTCAGCGTGCTCGAAGGCGAGGTCTATGACGTCGCCGTCGATATCCGCCGCGACTCGCCAAACTTCGGCAAGTGGACCGCCGCCGTGCTGTCCGCCGAGAACAAGCGCCAGATGTGGGTACCGCCCGGCTTCGCGCATGGTTTTGTCGTCACCAGCGAACACGCGCTGTTCCATTATCTGGTGACAACGCCCTATGACCGTGCCGCCGACGCGAGCCTGCGCTGGGATGATCCGGCGCTGAAGATCGACTGGCCGATCGCGCATCCGTCGCTGTCCGACAAGGACACGAAAGCGCCGTTGCTGCGCGATATTCCCGAAGCCCGTTTGCCGACAATCCTGGCGACATGCTCGGCATGAAGATTCTGCTGCTGGGCGCCGACGGCCAGGTCGGTTTCGAACTGCTGCGTGCACTCGCGCCATTGGGGCCGATCACCGCGACCACGCGCAAGGGCGTGTTGCCGCATGGCGCGGCGTGCGCGCAATGCGATCTCACCGATCACGATGCGCTGCGCGCGCTGATCGCTTCGACGCGACCGCACTGGATCGTCAACGCGGCCGCCTACACCGCCGTCGATCGCGCCGAGGACGAACCCGAGCTCGCGCAGCAAATCAATGGCGATGCCCTCGCCGTGATCGGCGCTGCCGCGCTGCAGATCGATGCGCGGGTTGTGCATTTCTCCACCGACTACGTCTTCGACGGCGCGACCACGCGGCCCTGGCGCGAAGACGACTCGACGGTGCCGCTCGGTGCTTACGGCCAGAGCAAACTCGCGGGCGAGATCGCGCTGCGCGCGTCAGGCGCCGCGCATCTGATCCTGCGCACGGCTTGGGTCTATGGCGCCCGCGGCCAGAACTTCATGCGCACCATGCTCCGCCTCGCGCGCGAACGCGATCGCCTGACCGTCGTCGCCGACCAAACCGGCACACCGACCACGGCCAGCCTGATCGCCGACACCACCGCAGCGATCGTGCGCACACTGCAATCCGCGACAGCGAACGACCCGCACTTCGGCACTTATCACCTCACCGCCAGTGGCCAGACCACCTGGCACGGATTCGCCAGCGCCATCATCGATCTCGCCCATTCCTCCGCACTGATCGACCGCAAACCCGAAGTCGCCGCCATCACCACCGACAAATTCCCGACCAAGGCCAAGCGACCGGCACACTCGGTGCTCGATACGAGCAAGCTGCAATCGACTTTCGCGCTCACGTTGCCGGATTGGCGTGAGGAATTGGCGCGAGTGATCGGTGAGCTGTGATTGTTCGAAAAACTGCGTTGTATGACATTGCAGTCACAGCGAGCAGCGCGGCCATGAGCATCACCACGCTCCGGCTTCCGGCCGAGATTGAGCAACATCTTGAAGATGCGGCGAGCACGTTGCGTCGAACCAAGAGCTGGGTGATCAACGAAGCCTTGCGCGAGTACTTCGA
>JAYUXS010000495.1:0-2733 GCA_043752845.1 Lysobacterales bacterium
CAGCTGGCCCGGCTTGATCTTGCCACTGCGCACGGCGTGATCGAGCGCGAGCGGCACCGACGCGGACGAGGTGTTGCCGTGCTTGTCGACGGTGATGACAACGCGTTCCATCGGCATGTCCAGCCGCTTGGCAGTGGCATTGATGATGCGCAGATTGGCCTGATGCGGTACCAGCCAGTCGATGTCGGACTTCTGCAACTGATTGGCCGCGAGCGTTTCCTCGACGACGGCATCGAGCGTCTTGACCGCAACCTTGAACACTTCGTTGCCGGTCATCATCACGCGCACGCCGGCGTTCTTCTCGTCGAGCTTGAAGCCCGCTGAGACGCCCACCGGATTGTAGAGCAGATGCTTGTGCGCGCCGTCGGCATGCAGATGCGTGGACATGATGCCGGGTTCGGCCGATGGCTTCAGTACGACCGCACCGGCGCCGTCGCCGAACAGCACGCAGGTGCCGCGATCGGACCAGTCGAGCATGCGCGTCAAGGTTTCAGCGCCGACCACGAGTGCGCACTTGCTGGAACCGGTGCGCACAAACTTGTCGGCGACCGACAGCGCGTAGATGAATCCGGAACAGGCGGCGTTGACGTCGAACGCGGCGCAGCCATTCGCACCGAGGCGGTGCTGCAACAGACAGGCAGTACTCGGGAAAATGATGTCCGGCGTGGTTGTCCCGAGCACGATCAAGTCGATGTCGGCTGCGGTCACGCCGGCCGCTGCCATCGCCTGCAATGACGCTTCGTAGGCGAGGTCGCTGGTGGTCTGGCCCTCGGCGGCAACGTGGCGCTCGCTGATGCCGGTGCGATCGCGGATCCACTGGTCATTGGTATCGACGAGCTTTTCCAGATCGGCGTTGGTCAGCACTTTCTCCGGCAGATAGCTGCCGGTACCCACGATGCGCGAATAGATCACGATGCAGTCCTCGTTGGTCGAGCGGTCGTTGGTCAAGTGGGATCAGTGCACCGACGCCGCTTTTGCAGCATCACCAAAGAAGAAAGAATCGGCGCTCGTCACGCCGATTCGATGCTCGAGTTGCATCTCCTTGCGGAGACGCGATCACTCCTCGGTCTTGACCTTGTCGGCTTTCGTCATGATGACTTTCTTGCCGCGATAGAAGCCGTCTTTGGTAATGTGATGACGGATGTGCGTCTCGCCGGTCACCTTGTCGGTCGACAACTGCTTCGTGGTCAGGGCGTCGTGCGAACGGCGCATGCCGCGGGTCGAGGGGGTCTTGCGACTTTTTTGAACGGCCATTTCAGATCTCCAACAAATTATTGCTTCTTGATCGAAGCAAGCGCCGCGAACGGATGTTCACGCGCACGCACTTCGGCATTTTCGGTGGTGTAAACGACTTCTTCGGCTTCGTCGAAACCCGGTTTGGTGGGTACCAGCGGCAAGGCCAGAATCAGTTCGTCTTCAATCACATCGCTCAAGCGCAGCTCGCCATGATTGACCAGCAGCGCTTCGTAACCCGGTGGCAAGCCCGACTCGTCGGCCTCTTCGCGGATCAAACCCAGTTGCACACTCAACGATACCGGCCAAGCGAACGCTTCGAGCGAACGCTGGCAGATCAGGGAGAGCGCGCCTTCGACGCGCATCGCGAGGAATGCCACCCCGAGACCGTCGCGTCCGAACTCGAGTTCGTAGCGCAACAGGCCGTCAGTATTGGCGAGACTTTCGCAAAGACGCGGCAGCGAGCCGATCAACAGGCTCCCGTGGAAATGACGTGTGGACGCCACCATGCGCCACGCATCGACGGTTTCGGGGAAGGCCGTTGACATAAGGGCGGCGATGGTAGGCAGGCACACCCTTGAAGTCAATCGGAATTGGGGAAAACGTGACCGGCTTTGGAGCAGTGACCAAGAGTGCCGGTAGACTGGCAGCGAGTCCACGATAGGCCTGCAGATGTATTACTTGCTGATCCTGACCATTCTGGTGGCCGCCGTCGGCTTCGGATTCGCGTTTGCGAACTGGCGCCAGGAAAGGCGCAACTTCGCGATCCAGAACCTGCTGGACGATGCCGACCGGCTCGAAGCCAAGCTACTTGAGACACGCGCGCGCATGCGCGTAGTCGAGGGCATGTTGGGGCGACTGCCCTCGGACATCACCGAAACAGCACGCGCGACGCTGGCCTCGGAAGCCGGCATTCAGGACGCATTGAAGCGCGTTTTGAGCCACCGTCTGTGGATCCGCGAGAACGGCAGCACGGCAACGATCGCCAAACTGCGCGAGGTCGGCGTCACCGCGCGCAAATCACTGGCGCAGCTCGAACAGCAGCTTGCGCGACTCGAAGGTGCCGGCGGCGAATTGCAGGCCGCGTACGAAAAATCCGACACCTTGCTGGGCATGAAGTCTGCCCACCGCAAACCGGATACCGCTGGCGCCGGCCATTGATGCGCAGCATCGTGCTTTGTTCGACGTCGCGTTACCGTGGCGAACTGTTGGCGCGACTTCGACTGCCGTTCGTCTCTGCGAGACCCGATGCCGACGAAACTGCGCTACCGGGCGAACCAGCGGACATTCTCAGTCAACGCTTGGCCGTCGCGAAAGCCAAGTCGCTCGCGACGCAATTTCCAGATGCACTGCTGATCGGTTCCGACCAGGTCGCCAGCCGCGACGGTCTGTGTATCGGCAAACCCGAAAACCGCGATGCCGCCATCTCGCAGTTGCTGACATCGAGCGGACGCGAGGTCCGATTTCATACTGCCGTCGCCATATTCGACACGAATTCCG
>JAYUXS010000496.1:0-6454 GCA_043752845.1 Lysobacterales bacterium
GATGCGAACGAGCATGTGCTGCCCGACGAGATGAAGGCGATGGGCATCTCCGGCAAGAAACAATCCGGCCTGCGCGCCCTGTTCATGACCCACCCGCCGCTCGCAGACCGCATCGCCGCCCTGGAAATGATGCCGCGCTCGAACGCCGTCGGTTGATCGAAAGCGACCCCCTCCCAACCTCCCCCTTGCTGCGCAAAGGGGAGGAGACCAGCGGTACAGATCGCTGAACTCTGTGCGAAGAAATTCTGCCAATCTTTTCTTGTCTCCTTCCCTTTGCGCAGCAAGGGGAAGGTCGGGATGGGGTGAGTTCGGAGTGCCTCACCCGAAGTCGTAAGACATCACCTTCTCGGGTTCCTGCAGGAAGTTGCCCTGGACGAAGTTGACGCCGCACGAGAACAGGATCGACATGCTGGCGGCGTCTTCGACGAATTCGGCGACGGTCATCTTGCCCATGCTGCGGGCCTGGTCGGCGATTTCCTTGACCTTGGCCTGGTTCTCCTTGTTCTTCGGGAGTTCGGCCATGTAGGTGCGGTCGATCTTCAGGTACTTCGCGTCGACGTGCTTCAGCAACTGCATCGAGTTCAGGCCGGAACCGAATTGTTCGATCGCGAAACAGGCGTGGAACTGTTCGAGGCCTTTCTGGAAATTTCGCGCCGCCTTGAGGTTGGTGACGACCTTGCTTTCCGGCGCTTCGAACACCAGCGCGTCACCGCGCAGGCGCGCGGCCTGCAGCTGGGTCGCAATCCACGGCAGGATCGCCGCGTCTTCCATGGTCTGCGGCGTGGTCTTGATGAAGAACGTGCACTTGCGACCTTCGCGTTCGCGTTCGGCCACGGTCTTGATCGCGCGGCCGATCACCCAGCGATCGATCGCCGGCATCAGGCCGTGTTTTTCCGCGATCGGCAGGAAGTGTCCGGGTGAGATCTCGCCCTTCGGGCTGTGCAGGCGCAGCAGGATCTCGTAGAACTCGCCTTCTTCGCCCATCAGGCTGATGATCGGCTGGAAATACAGCACGAAGCCGTCGTGGCTGAGCGCGTCCTTGACCAGATTCAGCCAAGCGCGCTGCTTCTCGGCATCGGCCTTGTCCTGCGCCGCCGGGTCGTAGATGCTGGAGCGGTTGCCGCCTTCGGTCTGCGCCGCTTTCAGGATCGAACTCGCTTCCGCGAGCATGTTATGGGTGTTCGCGATCTTTTCGCCGAGGAAGACGACGCCGGTACTGATGGTCAAGTTGACCGATTTGCCGTTCAACTCGAACACATGATCTTCGAACGCCTTGCGCAGTTTCTCCGCGACCTCCTCGGCTTGGTCGTGGGCGAGACGCGGCAGGATGACGCCGAAGTTGAATTCGGCGACACGCGCCGGAATGTCATTGCTGCGCAGATTCGTCTTCAGCAATTTCGCCATGTCGCCGAGCAACAGATCGGCATTGCCGATGCCGACGGTCTCGAGCACCTTGCGGAAGTTGTCGGGTTCGATGAAGAACAGCGTCAGATCAGATTTGCCGGAGGCCGCTTCGGCCGCCACCTTGTCCAGCTCGGCGATGAAGCTGACGCGATTGAGCAAGCCGGTGACCAGATCCTGCGAGCGCAGCCGATCGAGTTCGGCGGCCTGCTGGGCGTTGATCTGTTGCTGGCGGAAGGTGATTTGGGTGCAGGGTTCGCCTTCAAACGTCGCTTCGTCGAACTGGATGACTGCGTCGAACACAGCGCCATCATTGCGACTGGCCTTGATCTCCATCGTTTCTGGCGGTTTCTCGCCCTTGGAGATCTTGCGCAGCAGATTCTTGATGGTGTCGGCGTGTTCACCGGCGATCATGTCGAGGATCGGCGTGCCTTCGATTTCCTCGAAATCCTCGTAACCGAAAATTTCCAGGTAGGCCTTGTTCGCGCGCACATGCATGCCTTCGTGCACGAAGGCGATCGGGTCGCGCGAGGAATCGAGCAGGGCGTCGCAGCGTTTCTCGACTTCGCGCAGGCTGGTTTCGAGCCGGCGTACGGCGCGTCGCGTCATCACGTCGGTGAATTCGCGGCGCACGATCATCTGCAAGTGTTCGGCGCGTGCGAGCAGGGCACAAGCGCGCGCACCAGCGGCTGACGCATCGAGAACGTTTTTCTCGGTGACCTCGCTGATCAGGCAGATGACCGGAATATCCTTGCTCGACTTGCGTACGGCAGCGACGGTTTCGGCCAGTGTCGGCGATGTGCTGGTGATGTCGACCAGGATCACGTCAGGCGTGTGCTCCTCGATCATCGTCGCCATCATCTCGGCGTTTTCGGCACGGGCAGGGCGCACGGGGATGCCACCATTGCGCAGCGTGCTGATCAGCTGCTCTGCCGTTTCCATCGAGTCTTCGACCAACAACAGACGAACGACTTGATCTTTCTGCGCCATGACGTCCCCGAAAGCTTCCAAGACTCCTTTTTACCGTATTCCATCGGCCCGAGGCCAGCGTTTTGCCGATGAACGGGCTTGACCCGTCCCTAACGAATCGGTGTTTTCGATGTTTCACCGGCGATTTCGCGCACGAACTTCGGCACCAGATAGCCGGGCAGGCGCGCGCGCAGGCCGGATTCGATGGCGAGCGCCGATGCTTGATCGAGTTCGAAATGGGCTGCACCTTGGACCCGATCGAGCAGCCGCATGTGTTATGTCAGCACGCCGTGATCGAAGAGCGTGCTGCTGAGAGTCCGCCAGAGCATCGACCGAGTCGTAGATGACGCGCAACAACACGGTCTGATTGAGCAGGGTGTCACCGCGGCGACGCAGAAGCGCCAGAGCCTGCGCCACCTCATGGTCGATCCCCTGCGCGTAGTTGGCATGGTTGCCAACGCACAGACTGCGCGAAACGGGAGCTTGTCGGTATCATGCGCGCCCTGTTGCCAGACGGCTTTACGTCCGGTCTTCGGAATTCTCGGGATTTTTCATTCTAGCCGCATTCCCGATGTGGCTCTTTGCACTGGAGCTTTAGGCATGGCCACTTATGGGCTGAACGACGTCAAGAACGGCATGAAAATCCTCGTCGACGGTTACCCCTGCGTTATCACGTTCACCGAGTACGTGAAGCCGGGCAAGGGTCAGGCCTTCACCCGCATCAAATACCGAAATATCAAGAACGGCCGTGTCGTTGAAATGACCATGAAGGCGACCGATTCGCTCGAAGCGGCCGACGTGCTCGATACCGACATGGAATACCTGTACGGCGATGGCGAGTTCTGGCACTTCATGGATCCGACTTCGCACGAGCAGTTTGGCGCCGACGCCTCGGCCATGACCGAAGCGGTGAAATGGCTGAAGGGCAACGAGATGTGCATGGTCACGTTGTGGAACGGCTCGCCGCTCGTGGTCACGCCGCCGACCTATGTCGAATTGCAGATCGTCGAGACCGATCCGGGTGTGCGCGGCGATACCTCGGGCGGCGGTGGCAAGCCGGCCAAGCTCGAAACCGGGGCCATCGTGCGCGTGCCGCTATTCGTGCAGAACGGCGAAGTGCTCAAGTGCGACACCCGCACCGGCGAGTACGTCAGTCGCGTCAAGTGATCCCGTATCAAGTGATCGCGGATCAAGTGATGCCGCAGTCACCGGAGCCCGCATGGAACGCATCGTGATCGACCATGTTGCCATCGATCCGACCGACATCGATCTGCTGATCGAAGCCGAGTGGGTGATCCCGGTGCAGCCGCATGGCGTGGTGCTCGAACACCACGCTGTCGCGGTCGATCAAGGCAAGATCCTCGCGATCCTGCCGACCAAAGAGGCGCGCACGCGCTATGCGGCGCGTGAAGTTGTATCGCGACGCGGGCACGCGCTGATCCCAGGTCTCGTCAATATTCATTGCCATTCGGCCATGGTGCTGATGCGCGGCATTGCGGATGATCTGCCGCTGATGTCGTGGCTGCAAGATCACATCTGGCCGACCGAAGCGAAGTTCGTCGGTGCCGAGATGATTGCCGATGGCACCTTGATCGCGGCCGCGGAGTTGATCCGCGGCGGCGTCACCTGCGTCAACGAGATGTATTTCTTCCCGGAAGTCGCGGCCGCGACGTTGAAGCGCGTCGGCCTGCGTGCCGGCATCGGGCTGACTGTCATCGAGTTCCCGACCGCCATGGCCAGCCACGCCGATGAATACATCGACAAAGGTCTCGCGCTCGCCGACGAGTTGAAGCACGAACCCCTTCTACGCGCCTGCTGGGCACCGCATGCGCCGTACACGGTGAGTGACGCGAGCTTCGAGAAGATCCGCATGTATTCCGACCAGCTCGACCTGCCGGTGCATATGCATCTCCATGAGACCGCGTTCGAGGTCGAGGACGCACTGCGCCAGCGCAAGGAACGACCGTTCGCGCGCCTGAAACGACTGGGCCTCGTGAACCGCAATCTCATCGCCGTGCACATGACGCAATTGACCGAGTCCGAGATTGCGCAGTGCGCCGAGGCCGGCGTCAGTGTCGCTCACTGTCCCGAATCGAATCTCAAGCTCGCGAGTGGGTTCGCGCCGATCGAAGCGTTGCGCAAGGCCGGTGTGAACATCGCACTTGGTACCGACGGTGCCGCGAGCAACAACGATCTGGACCTGATCGGCGAGATGCGCACCGCCGCGTTGCTCGCGAAAGCGGTCGCGCGAGACGCGGCCGCACTCGATGCGGCTTCGGCCTTGCGCATGGCGACGCTGGGCGGCGCGCAGGCGCTCGGCTGGGAAGACCGTGTCGGTTCGATCGAAATCGGCAAGGAGGCCGACCTGACCACGATCGCCCTCGATGAATTCGACACCTTGCCGGTGTACAACGCGATTTCGCAGATTGTTTACGCCAGCACCCGTCGCGATGTGCGCGATGTCTGGGTGCGTGGCGAACGCAAACTTGCTGCGGGACGACTCACCGGTTTCGATACCGATGAACTCGCCGCCACGGCACGCAACTGGGGCGCGCGTATGCGGGCCAAGGCTTGATCGTGCAGAGGACCGTCATGCAGACCGCAGATCCGTCGGAAATCCGCAAATTCAACGAACAGGCGCATCGCTGGTGGGACCCGACCGGCCCGTCGCGAGCGTTGCATGAACTCAATCCGGAACGGCTCGCCTTCGTGCGTGAGCGCATCGTGCTCGCCGGCGCGCGCATGCTCGACCTCGGTTGCGGTGGCGGCATCCTGACCGAGGCGTTGGCCGCCGCCGGTGCCGATGTGCTCGGCATCGATGCCGCCGACGAACAGATCGAAGTCGCGCGTCTGCATGCGCTCGAGTCGGACTCGACTGCGACTTATCGCCATGTCGACGCGGCCACGCTCGCGGCGGAGATGCCCGGCCAGTTCGATGCGATCTGCTGCATGGAAATGCTCGAACATGTCACCGAACCGGAAGCGATCCTCGCCGCTTGCGCTGTGTTGTTGAAACCCGGCGGACAACTGTTCCTGTCGACCATCAATCGCGGTGTGCGCAGCTTCGCGCTGGCCATTGTTGCCGCGGAACATGTGTTGAAGTTGCTGCCGGTCGGCACGCATCGCCATGCACTGTTCATTCGTCCCAGTGAGCTCGCTGCGGGCCTGCGCGCGGCTGGACTTGAGATGCGGGCGCTCGAAGGCCTGCATTACGACCCGTTCCGGCACAAGGTCTGGCGCAATCGCGATGTCGGCGTGAACTATCTGATGCATGCCGAGAAAGCAGTTGGCCACTAACACCCGCGCATTGCTGTTCGACCTCGACGGCACCTTGCTCGACACCGCCCCGGACATGATCGCGGCAGTCAATGCGTTGCGTGTTGACGCCGGATTCGCGCCACTTTCGGCATCGATCTTGCGGCCGCATGTGTCGAAGGGCGGTCGTGCGATGTTGCGCATTGGCTTCCCGAACGCCGATGAAGCCGAGCGCGAACGCCTGCTGCCGGAATTCCTCGCCCGCTATGCCGCCGACATCGCGCGCGAGACGCGATTGTTTGCCGGTGTCGACGATCTGCTGGTGATGTGTGGCGAGCAGGGGATTGCACTCGGCATCGTCACCAACAAACCGGGTTGGCTGACCGACGCCCTGCTCGATGCGCTGGAACTGCGGTCGATTTTCGGTGCCGTGGTCAGCGGTGACACGCTGGCTGAGAAGAAGCCGCATCCGGCGCCGGTTTTTCATGCATTGCAGACCTTGAACGTGGATCCGGCGGCGGCTTGGATGTTCGGCGATGACTTGCGCGACATCGAAGCAGGTCGTGCGGCAGGCACGCGCACGGCCGCGGCGGCGTTCGGCTATCTCGATGCGCAGGACGACCCGCGCACCTGGGGTGCCGATGTCGTCATCCGCGACGCGCGCGAATTGATCGCGTATCTGGATTGAGCGGTCGAATGAACGCCGTGGCTGCGCTGTCCGTCGATGCCGACGCCGAGGCCTTCCTCGAAAAATGGCTGCGCGCCTGGCCGGCCTTGGCTTACGCGAAACTGTTTGCATCCGAAGGCGAATGGCCGGGGCTGCGCGCGC
>JAYUXS010000497.1:0-2724 GCA_043752845.1 Lysobacterales bacterium
GCAGCGGTCGCGCCGCTTCCGGCGTGCGCTGCAGATACCAGCCGGTGCCGACCACGGCCACCACCCCGAGCAAACCGATGATCCAGGGCAGCTTGCTCGACGATTCGGGTTCACGCATTTTCCACTCCAGATGGACGACCAGATCGCCATAGCTGCATGCTGCGCCTTGACCGATGATGAATGGGCCGGTAGCCGCCGCTGATCATTCGCGCGCCCGGTACGGGTTTGATCACCGAACGTAACTGGCCAGCAGCCCGCCGGCGCGTGTAAGGTCATGCGCTGATTCTTGGGGAACTCCGATGCCGCATAGGACCATCACTTGGCGCGACCGTCTGCGCTATCGCTTCGAAAATACCTTGTCGAAAGGTGCAATCGCGATCATCGCCTGGCTGGCGCTGGTGTCCACGATCATCGTCGCGATCGCGGCGATCGTACTGACGCTGGTCGGCATCGCGCAGGATCCGAACGATCCGTCGTCGCGTTTCGGACTGATCGAAGCCGCATGGCAGGGGCTGATGCATTCGCTGGACGCCGGCAACCTGGCCAACGATGCCGGCTGGCCGCTGCGTCTGCTGATGCTGGTGGTGACCATCGCCGGCATCTTCCTGGTGAGCATCCTGATCGGCACCATCACCTCCGGTCTGGAGTCGAGGCTGGAAGAACTGCGCAAGGGTCGTTCGCGCGTGATCGAGAACGGACACACGCTGATCCTCGGCTGGTCGAGCAAGGTCTATTCGATCATCGGCGAGCTGATCATCGCCAACGCGAACCAGAAGCAGGCGCGCATCGTCATCCTCGCGAACCGCGACAAGGTCGAGATGGAAGACGACATCAAGGCCAAGTTCGTCAGCACCGGCAGCACCCGCATCATCTGCCGCAGCGGTGATCCGCTCGATCTCGACGACCTCGACGTGGTCAGTCCGCACGCCGCGCGCTCGATCATCGTGCTCGCGCCCGATGAGGACAACCCGGACATCCACGTGATCAAGTCGGTGCTCGCGATTACCAACAATCCGAATCGCAAGAAGGACGCGTATCACATCATCGGCGAGATCCGTGATGAGAAAAACCTCGAAGCCGCGGCTCTGGTCGGCGGCAACGAAGCGGTGTTCATCCAGGGTGAAGACCTGATCGCGCGCGTCACCGCACAGACCTGCCGCCAGTCCGGGCTGAGTGTGGTCTACACCGAACTGCTCGACTTCGACGGCGCCGAAATTTATTTCAAGGAAGAACCGGGCCTGGTCGGCAAGCGCTATCGCGATGCGTTGTCGGCCTATGACGTGTCGGCGGTGATGGGCGTGATGCGCGCTGATGGCGAGGTATGGATCAATCCGCCGATGGACACCGCCATTGGTGCCGGCGACAAGGTCATCGTGATCAGCGAAGACGACGACACGATTGTGCTCATGAACGAATCGCCGCGTACGCCGGATCACGCCGTGATCGTGCAAGGCGAACGGGCCGCGGCACAACCGGAACGGACGCTGATCCTCGGCTGGAACGACAAGGGCATCGCCATCGTGCGCGAGCTCGATCAGTACGTCGCGCCCGGTTCCGAGATCGTCGTGTTGTGCGAACGCGAAGGTGCCCGCGATGCGCTGATGGACCTGTCGAAGTCGCTGACGCGCGTGCGCGTGCGCTTTGCCGAAGGCGACATCGCCGACCGCAGCACACTCGACAAGCTCGGTGTCTGCGACTTCGCCCACATCATCCTGCTCAGCTACAACCAGTTGCCGATCCAGGAGGCCGATGCCAATACGCTGATCGCGCTGCTGCATCTGCGCAACATCGCCGACGCCGCGAACGCCGATCTCGCCATCGTCAGCGAGATGATGGATCTGCGCAATCGCGCGCTCGCGCAGGTCGCGAAAGCCGACGACTTCATCGTCAGCGACAAGCTGGTCAGCCTGATGCTGTCGCAACTGTCGGAAAACAAACAACTCGATCGCGTGTTCCGGCAACTCTTCAGTGCCGATGGCGCCGAGGTCTATATCCGGCCGATCACCGACTATGTGCGCATCGGCACGCCAGTGGACTTTCATACCTTGCTCGAAGCGGCAGCGCTGCGCGGTGAAACCGCCATCGGCTATCGCATCGCGGCGGCCGGCCAGGACAAGGATCAGGGTTACGGCGTCCGCGTCAATCCGAAGAAATCAAATCTGGTCAACTTTGTCGCGGAAGACCAGTTGATCGTGCTCGCCGAGGATTGAGATGGCGACACCGGGTGACGTGACGGCGAACACCTTGCGACGCGGCGAGGTCGCGATCGACTATGCCGTGCACGGCGCAGAATCGGGTACGCCATTGCTGATGGCGATGGGCCTCGGCATGCAGCGCACGGCTTGGCCGGCGTCGCTGCTGGATGCGCTGTGCGCGCGCGGATTCCGCTGCATCACCTTCGACAATCGCGACATCGGACTGAGCACGCGTTATGACGCATCCGGTGTGCCGCGCATGCATCGCGTGTTCGCGGCACGACTGCTGCAACGGAAGTTTCCGACGCCGTACACGCTCGCCGACATCGCCGATGACGGTGTCGCATTGCTGGATCATCTCGGCATCGCGCGCGCACACGTGCTCGGCATGTCGATGGGCGGCATGATCGCCCAGCATGTCGCCAGTCGGCACGCCGCGCGCGTCGATTCGCTGACGCTGATGTCGACCACCAGTGGCCGGCTTGGACTGCCCTTCCCGGCGGCGCAAGTCATGCGCCTGATGTTGGCG
>JAYUXS010000498.1:0-2715 GCA_043752845.1 Lysobacterales bacterium
TGTTCGGCAAGCAACACGAAGTCGGTCGGACTGATGGCGCCGTGGACGTCGCTATGCCAGCGCGCGAGCGATTCCGCACCGACCACCTTCGAGGCCCGCACATCCCACAGCGGCTGCAAAAAAACTTCCAACCGGTTGTTGAGGATGGCGTCGCGCAGATCCACGTACGGTGGCTCGCTGCGCGCATCGCTTGGGCGATACAACTGATAGCGGTCGCGCGAGGTCAACGCCTGCGCGAACGCCGCCTCGGCGCAACGACACAGCATTGCGGCATCGCTGGCGTGTTCGGGAAACATCGCGATGCCGATCGTCGGCACGGTCTGCTGCAGACGCTCGCCGACCAGCAGCGGTTCCTTCAATGCCCGCACCAGACGATTGGCCGCGAGCTGCGCATGCCCGGCATCACGCAGGCCAGGCAGGATCAATGCAAAATTGTTGTCGCCGATCGGAAAAATGTGATCCTGCGGTCGCAGTGCCTCGCGCAGGCGGGAACGCGCAGCGACGCTGAGAAAATCACCGAACAGCAAATGCTCCTCGCGGTGGCGCTGCACTCGCAGCAACAGGAACGCCGAACGCTCACCTGCTGCACCGGCGCGCGCCAGTTCCGCGTCCAGTTCACGCAGCACGTCGCTTCGATTCAGCATGGGCGCCGCACCCGCATCAGCCGAGGTAAAGCTCGGTCGGGTCGAGCCCGTGGGCGCCGGGCTCCAGCGTGGTAGCGATTTCACGTTTGGCTTCGGCGTCTTCGCCCTGAGCCATCAAATCGAATTCGATGAAGTTTTCGCGCAACACCTTGTCGGCGGTCATCAGCAGCATCACCCGCGGCCGCAGCCGACGACCGTGGTTCTGCGCCATCACGATCGCGACCTCACCGCTGTTGAGTTCAACCAGTGACCCGGTCGGATAGACACTCAGGCACTGCATCAACTGTTCGACGATCTCGCGCTGGAACAGCTCATCACCATGCCGATACAACTGCTGCAGCGCCTTGTGCGCGGATGCAGCCTTGCGATGGACGCGCTGACTGGTCATCGCGTCGTAAGAGTCGATCACGCCGGCCATGCGTCCGAACAGCGGGATCTGGTTGCGCATCAGCCGGCCCGGGTAGCCTGATCCGTCATGACGTTCATGATGCGCGAGCACCATTTCGCGCACGTCGGCATTGTGGATACCGGCCTCTTCGATGATGCGCAGGCTGTTTTCGACATGCTTGCGCACTTCCTCGGTCTCGGCTGCCGTCAGGGCATCCGGCTTGTTCAACAATTCGTCGGAAATCTCGGACTTGCCGACATCCATCAGCAGTCCGCCGGTCGCAAGATTGACCATCACGTCCTCGGTGAACCCCATGTGCCGGCCAAACGCCGCAGCCAGCAAGCTGCAGTGGATGGCGTGGCTGTATTCGTAAGCATCACGCTTGCGCAGGCTGGTCACCCAGAAATAGGCGTCGGCATTGCGCAACACCGACTTGACGACGGGAACCACAGCATTGCGCACGTCCTCGACATTCAAACGCTGCCCGGCGCGCACGTCGGCAATGATCTTCGCCGCGAGTTGCGAGGCCTGCGCATGCGCTTCGCGCGCGCGCGGCAGTTCTTCGTGGAGCGTGGCGGTATCGACATGTTTGACGACTGTCCGCTGTTTCTCATCCGTGCGTGGATGTGCCATGTAGGCACGCACCGGTGCCTCGCAACGACTCACATCGATGAATACATGATCGCAATGCTGACGCAGGATCTCGATTTGATCAGGCGTGCGCAACAGGAATCCTTCAAGTGGAAACGGCAAGCCCAGCCACGGTCGATCCAACCGGTAGACATACATGTCCATGGTCAGGTGGTCGACGTGAATCTGCCGTTCTTCGAGCGCCACTCAGCTTGTCCCGCATCTCTGGCCGGGTTCCGACCGTCGCCGATGCTATCAAATCAAATCGTTCATGGGCGTGGATCGTGCGCGCCGCTCGGTCTGCCGACGCGCTGAACTGGCGATTCACGCCGCGGCGACGATTCGTGGCTAGAATGCGCGCCGTACTTCCCGTCGAGGGGCGCTGCAAGACTGGCCAAGGCCAGGATCAGGCTCGACGGATGACCCTTTGAACCGCGCCCGCTCAATCTTCAGGAGCACTTCCGATGAACGCCGTTGTTCAAACTTTGCCTTTTTCCGATTACAAAGTCCGAGACATGAATCTGGCCGATTGGGGCCGCAAGGAAATCGACATCGCCGAGCATGAAATGCCGGGGCTGATGTCGATCCGCAAGAAATACGCAGCAAGCAAGCCGCTGAAGGGCGTGCGTGTGACCGGCTCGCTGCACATGACCATCCAGACCGCCGTGCTGATCGAAACGCTGGTGGATCTTGGTGCGTCAGTTCGCTGGGCTTCATGCAACATTTTCTCGACCCAGGACCACGCTGCTGCCGCAATTGCCGCCGTCCAAGTGCCGGTGTTTGCCTGGAAGGGCGAGACCCTGGAAGAGTATTGGGACTGCACCATGGACGCCGTCGTGCATCCGGCGGGCCACGGCCCGCAACTGGTCGTCGATGATGGTGGCGACGTCACCCTGTTGATCCACAAAGGTTACGAACTCGAACAGGGTTCGGACTGGGTCAACACGGCCAGCGCCTCGCACGAAGAGCAGATCATCAAGAACCTGCTGAAGCGCGTCGCCAAGGAGCGCCCGGGTTACTGGACCCGTGTCGTCAAGGACTGGAAGGGCGTCT
>JAYUXS010000499.1:0-6429 GCA_043752845.1 Lysobacterales bacterium
GGCCAGCGGTCGATCCGCTGTTTCGAAGTCTGGCGACGCAATCGTCGCCGGGCATCGCCGTGCTGCTGACTGGCATGGGTGAGGACGGTGCCAGCGCCTTGCGCCTCTTGCGCGAACACCGCTGGCGCACATTTGCGCAGGATGCGGCGAGTGCCGTCGTGCACGGCATGCCTGGCGCGGCGATCGCCCTGCAGGGGGCTGAGGACGTGCTCAATCCGACCGCGATCGGCCAGCGTATCGGCCACATTCTGGCAGGTGCCCCGTGATCCGCCGCTGCCGCGTGCTGCTGGTCGACGACCAACCGATCATTTACGCAGCGGTGCGCCGCCTGCTCGCCGACTGCGACGACATCGAACTGCACAGCGAGCATGACGGTGCGAAGGCACTGGCGTGCGCACGCGCGCTGCAGCCGGAGCTGATCCTGCAGGATCTGCAACTGGACGAGATCGATGGCCTCGATTTGCTCAGTGCCTATCGCGCCGATCCTCTGCTCGCAAACGTGCCGGTGCTGGTGCTGAGCGCCGCCGAGGAACCGGTGACCAAGGCCGAAGTGTTCGCCCGCGGCGGCAATGATTACGTCGTCAAGCTGCCGAGCGCGCTCGAACTGGCGGCACGCATCCGCTATCACGTCACCGCGTTTCGTGCGCAACGCGATCGCGAAGCGGCATTCATCGCGCTGCTTGAGAGCCGGCGCGTGCTCGAGGAACGCAACCGCGAAATCGAAACGCGCAAGCAACAGTTGGAACAGCTGAACCGTGAACTGGCCGAGTCGGTGGTGACCGACGCCTTGACCGGCCTGCACAATCGTCGCTTTCTGCGCACATTTCTGGAGCGGCCGACCGCCGAGTCGACGGCCTCACGCAGCCCCGGCATCGAGCGCCGCCATCCACTCGGCGACGGCATGACCCTGTTCCTGCTTGATCTCGATCATTTCAAACACATCAACGACGTCTACGGCCACGACGCTGGCGACACCGTGCTGATCGAGATCGCGCGGCGCCTGCGCCAGTTCATCCGTACCGGCGACGCTGTATTGCGTTGGGGCGGCGAGGAATTCCTGCTGGTCGCGCGCGATGTGTGCAGTGAAACGGCGGCGAATCTCGCCGCACGCCTGCTCGACGTGATCGGCGGCAAACGCATTCGGCTCGGGCATGGCAAGTCAGTCGCAGTGACCGCATCGATCGGCTTCGCGCCACTGCCGTTTCCGGCACCGCATGGCGCGCGCTTCAGCGTCGACCATGTCATCGGCCTGGCCGATGCCGCCGCCTATCTCAGCAAGCATGCTGGCCGCGCCTGCGCGCATGGCGTGATGCCGCTCGCTGGTGCAGCGCTGCTCGATCCGATCAACGAACCGATCACATCGCCCGAATTCCTGAGCGGCGAAGATGGTCGCCGCGTACAGTTGGTGAAAATCCTGCCGGCGACAAATTCGGGAAATTAATCGCGAATGCGCATGCGCTGCGACTATTGCGCCCTGCAAACCCTGTTTATGGCGCGGCGCTGCTGGGCGGTGTTGGAGCTGGCGTCGTGCTGGTCGCAGCCGGCGCCGATGGCGCGGTCGTCGTTTCGGTCTTGCTCTCGCTGGGTTTGCTGTCGGTCGTTTTGGCGTCCGCCGCCTTGCCCTCGCCACCATCACCGACCAGATTGCGCTTCTTGTCGCCGTCTTTCTTGAAGTCGGTCTCGTACCAGCCTGAGCCCGCGAGCCGGAACGACGGTGCCGACAGCGCTTTCGTCAGCTTCGGATCATTGCAATTCGGGCACTCGGTCGGATCCGGATCGGACAGCCGCATCAGGTGATCACTACTGGTGCCACAGGAGGCGCAGACATATTCATAAATCGGCATGATCAAACCATCGCGACACGGCAACAGGGTCGTCAGTATGGGTGCGCCGGGCGCGCTTTCAAGCGCCAGACCGACGTCTTTCAACGCACGCACTAGGCGCCGTCAATGTGACGCCTGCGCCGTCAACCAGCGGTCGACCTTGATCTCGAGCACGTCAAGCGGCAGCGAACCGTCTTCGAGCACGGCACGATGGAAGGCGCGGATATCGAACTTTTGGCCCAGCGTCGTCTCGGCGCGCTTGCGCAGTTCCTGCAGCTTGAGCTCGCCGATCTTGTAGGCGAGTGCCTGTCCGGGCATGGCGATGTAGCGCTCGATTTCGATCACCGCATTGGTTTCGCTGATCGCCGAGGTGTCGCGCATCTGCGCGATCGCCTGTTCGCGCGTCCAACCCATGGCATGCAAGCCGGTGTCGACGACCAGGCGGTTCGCGCGCCAGATCTCGGCCTGCAAACGCCCGAAATACTGATAGGGATCGGTGTACATGCCGAGGTCACGGCCGAGCGATTCGGCATACAGGCCCCAGCCTTCGGCGAATGCAGTTTCACCACCGAAGCGGCGGAACGCCGGTAGTTCCGGCAACTCCTGCTGCAGTGCGATCTGGAAATGGTGACCGGGGATCGCTTCGTGCACGAAGATGCTCTCGATCTCCCAGGTACGCCGCGACGGCAGGTTGAAGGCGTTGGCGTAGAACACGCCGGGGCGCGTGCCGTCCTGGCTCGGTCCCTGATACGACGCGGCAGGCGCACTCGCGGCACGAAACGCTTCGACCAGTTTGACTTCGAATGCAGCGCGCGGCAGCAGCGAGAATTGTTCGGGTATGCGCGGCTCGATACGTGCGCGCAAGGCGTTGTAGGCATCGAGCAGCGCCTGCTCACTGGCGAACGCGAAGCGCTGGTCCTCGGTCATGAACTTGAAGAAGGCCTGCAGGTCGCCGTCGAATCCGACCTGCGTCTTGACGCGTTCCATCTCGGCCTGGATGCGCGTGACTTCATCGCGCCCGATCTTGTGGATCTGCGCAGGCGTCAGGTTGGTTGTGGTGTAGCGCTTCGCGAGTTCGGCATACCACGCCTCGCCATCCGGCAATGCAGCCAGACCGACCGAAGCACGCGTCGCCGGCAGATACTCGTCGCGCAGGAAATCGCGCAGACGCGTGAACGCCGGCATCAGGCGCTCGCCGATCTGCGCGCGATACGCCGCCGTCAACCGCGTCTTCTCCTGCGCCGAAAAGCCTTCCGGCAGGCGTGCGATTACGCCCCAGAGCACCGTGTCTTCGGGTCGGTTCTTGATCAACGCATCGAACTGCGGCAACGTCTTCTCGACGAGCACGCGCGGCTGCACGACGCCGACCTTGATGCCGGCGCGCAGGTTCACGATCGATTGGTCGAACAGCGCGACAAACGCGTCTGCGCGGCTCAGCCAATGGTCGTAGTCCTGCACCGTCACAAATGGCTGGCCACGACTGCCGGCACCGAATTGCGCGACCGTGGCCGCGACATGACCGAGCGGACTCACCGCCAGCATCCAGTCCGGATAACGCGCCATCACCAGACTGCGTTCGCGCTGCGCGATGAACATGTCGTAGCTCAGGCGATCGCCCCGATCGAGCGCTTGCGGATCGATCACACGCACGCGTTTCAGCCATGCGCGATCAAGCCGCTCGCTCTCGGCGCGGAATTGGGGCGTCAGCGTGTTCGTCAGCGCACCGTGGTAGCGCGCATCGCCGATCGCCGTCGCACGCAACGGATTGCGTTTCAGCGATTCTTCCCAGTACTCGGCGTAGAGGGCATCGAGTTGCGTGGCGGCATTCACAGGTGCCGTCGTTGCGGATGGCGGTTCGTTGCGGATCGACTGCTTCGCGCAACCAGCGAACAGCACGGCTGCGATCAGCAGGGGCAGGACAGGTTTCATCGCGCGCTCCAGGAGGGTTAGTCAAACCAACCGCCCATGTATACGTTCAATCTTGGTCATTGCGCAATCGCGCGCCGCCCGGCTTGGCGCCCGTAGGAGCGCCGCGTGCGGCGCGAATTGCATTGCGACACGCACACGTCCATTCGGCATGTCGTGGGTCTTTTTCGCGCCGCACGCGGCGCTCCTACGGGCGGGGATGTGAATACGGGTATTCGGTTGGATGCGCGCACCGTCCCGCGCGCACTGGATTCAACGCGATGTAGTTCAGCGCAGCGGCGAAATCGTCGTCACAGCGAATCGCGCGGTCGTGATACGCCCGAGCCCAGACCTCCCCGCGCCGTTCCAGCATCTGATTCACGAGAAATCCGATCCGCGACTTGAACCGGTTCATCGCGATCGCCAGAGTGCAGCGCTCGTCGAGTTCGATCACGCCGTGCCAATGATCGGGCATCAGCACAAAGGACAGACACGATGCACCACCGAATAATCCGTCATTCGCGTGCAATTCGACGATCGCTTCGGCGATGCGCGGATCCGCGAACCATGGTGTCCGCCGATCGGCGACCGTCGTCAGCAAGTAGCGTCCCGCAGCAAGCGAAGCCCGACCGCGCCGAAGTGCCTGATGTCCTATCCCCGAAATCATTGCCATGCCGCAAATATCCGTGCATGTCGCGTCCGCATCCACGGCCTGGTTCCGAAATTCGCCTGCGACAATTCGCAATCCATGTTCCCAATCTCGCCACACATCCGCAGACGCGCCGTGTAGGAGCGCCGCGTGCGGCGCGAAAATCCTGCGTCACGGCGAAATTGTTGCGACGCTTGGTGCATTCGGGATGCCGCAAGATCGTGACCGTGTCGCGATGTCTTTCGCGCCGCACGCGGCGCTCCTACCCCGCGCGCAGATGCGATCAGGCAGAGGCCGCAGCGTGCGGCCAGATCGATTGCTGCGGTGGTCGGTGCCGAGATCGTGACGTGCGCGCCACCGCGATGACCGGGCGCGATGCGAGCGGCATCGGCACTTGCTCAGCGCCCCTACTCGACGCGAATGCCGATGATCGGAGCGTACTCGGGCGGCGGAATACCCGTCTGGTCGGCGTCACGCGGTGTACCGAAGTGGCCGAGAGCCCGATTATTGTGTGCCGTATTGGAGCCTGCCAAGAACCAGAACAACGTTTGTCCTGAATTTCGATCGATGATTTCGCAAGCGTGCGCTTGACTCGGAAAATCCGGCGGCGGTCCACCTTCGGTGCTGGCGCAGCGCAAGTCGGCATTCGCCACTTCGTCTCGATAGATGATTTCGTGTGGCTGGTAAGTAAATCCGCAGCTCATCACAGATCCGTCGAGCCACAGTTGACGCGCTGGATCCCATGCGCGCACCGACACGTTGGTGAACTTGAATCGCCATGCCGGTCGTGCGCGCTGGGAGCGGTCCATGAACAACCATTCGCCTTCCAGATTTGGCCAGCAACGGTCGTGCGACGGAAATTGGTTTTGACCGTATCCGCCAAATCCGAAATTGAATCTGCTGAGCAAAACCGACTCCACTCGGCGCAACGGGCCACCGGGCAAGGTCGATTCGAGATCAAGAAATACGCTCGATGTCGGACTGAAATTGACCGTAGCCGTGCCGATCACTTCGGCAGTCGGCACTGCTACTGAATTCGGCAAATACTCCGGGAAGCCAAGCACCGGGCCGTTCTTGAGTCGCGCCAAGGGCGCGGTGAAGTAGTGATGGAGAGATTGATCCGACATCTCGGTGTTGAGCGTCGTGCCCACCTTCAATGGCCCACTCGCCGAGAACCACTCGGCGTGTCCTTGCTCGTCGTAAGCGAACACGATGAGCACGGCTGTGTTGTTTTGGTGCTCGATGTAATAACCCTGATGCGGCAGCGCCGGCTGCCAATACAGACCGCGCTCGGGCATTTCGGCCTGGGCGATGCCGGCTCCGAACATGGAGGCCGCGGCTAGCACGTGGCGCATGCGCTTGCACAGCTTGTTAAAAAATGTGTTTCCACTCAGGATGCGCGCCGCGTGCGTGCCGGGGGGCGACGCGTCCATGTCCGAGCGTTTTCGCTGGGCCATTCCGATTTTCGATAAGTACAGGTGCATGATGAAACGATTCCTTGCCGTAACAGTGGCTACTGTTCTCTCTCTCTCTCTCTAGTTAGTCAAGCGTTTGCTGATACTGCCTCCGCTCCGGGTCAGCAACCGATCACACGACTGAGCATTTCGTCGCGCACCACAACTCCCGCTGAGCTGCGCGAGATGCCGATTCCGGCGGCAGCACGTGATCAGGCACGCCAGTTCTCGATCATCGAGCTCGACTTGGAGCCCATTCTCGAATCACGCGAGATTGTCCGTGGCAACAATCGTGGTTTTGGTCTCGGCGGCAACGTGTCGATCGAACTGATGCCTGGCGAGTGGTTCGAATTTGAAGGCACTCGTCTTGAGCAGAGTGACGCGGGGTCGAGTACCTGGTTGGGACGTTCGGTCGGCGACGAAGGTTTCGTCTCGATCACGAAGAACGGTCAGCACATTGTCGGATCGGCCGACATCGGCGATCGGCAATTTCGGTTTCAAGGCGCGGCGAATGGACGCGTTGTCGTGCGCGAGACCTTGCCGTCAAGTGGCGGAATGTGTGAACAGATCGAGGAATCGATAAGCCAGCTGGCCCTGA
>JAYUXS010000500.1:0-2703 GCA_043752845.1 Lysobacterales bacterium
CGAACTGACCCTGCTCGGCGTCAGCAAGCCGGTGCGACTGAGCATCGGACACTTCAAATGCATCGAGCACCCCTACTACAAGAAGGAATTCTGTGGCGCCGATGCGACAGCCGAATTCAATCGCGCCGATTTCGGCTTGACCCAGTATGCAGACGGTGACGCCGGCAAGATGCTGGTGCGCATCCAGGTCGAGGCGAAAAAGCAGGATGCGGAGGTGGCGGCAGCGGCAAAGCCCGAGTAGTGCGGTTGTGGCGTGGCACCCTCGCGTCCAAAGTCGATGATCCCTGACCGCCTGCGCCTGCGTATGTGAGTGCGACAACCACTCCAAGGAAACCGCCATGCTGCGCAAGCTCTCGATCTGTTTGACGCTCGTCGCGCCGGCCATGGCCGCGAATATCGACGGCACGCTCGACCCCGGCTTCGGTGATGCCGGGCGCAGCTTGTTCGGCTATCTGGAAAGCGAAACGCCGCAGATGCGGGCGATTGCGAAGTATCCGGGTTCTGGGCGCATCTGGATGTTCGGCGATGACCCGAACGACCGCGCCGCGATCTACATCGCGCGCATGTTCGCCAATGGCCAGCCCGATACCGGATTCGGTCCAGGTGCGGACGGGCATCGCCGCATCACGCTGCCGGCAGCGTTGATTCCGCAACTTGAATCGCTGGCCGTCGATGGCGCCATCCTCCAGACCGACGGCAAGCCGCTCGTATTTGGTGGGCTGCAATCTGCCGAGGGTGAAGTCGGGCCGTTTCCGGCTTTGATCTGCCGCCTGGCCGCGGCCGGTGGACTTGATGCAACGTTTGATGGCGACGGTTGCCAGACCATACGCAGCTTTCTTGACGGCAACGAACGCTGTCATGCCACCGATGCCGCGCTCACGCCCGACAACGACATCCTCGTGATCGGCAACTGCATCGCTGAAACTATGGTCGAGCGCCCGTTTGTCGCGAGACTCAATGCCAACGGCAGCGTCGACACCGAATTTGCCGGCGGGGTCGGCCTGGTGACGCCGCCGCTACCGGTCACGAACGCGTATGCCCAGCACTACGAGGCGATCGTGGTCCGTCCGGACGGATTGTTTGCCGTACTCGGCGAATTCATGATCGCCAGCAACAGTGTCTTCGACCTCGACCTCGGCCTGCTGCAGTTCGACAACGGCGGCAGCATCGACATCACGTTTGGCATCGATGGCTTCCGGCAATTTACTTTCGATCTCGGCGGCGACAATCATGAGCGCGCGCGTGATCTGGTGCTGCGCAGTGACGGCAAACTGCTTGCGCTCGGCGAAGCGAAACAGCTGAATCCGCAGCGCACCGTCGCCCTGCTCGCGCAGACCCAAGCCAATGGCAGTGTCGACAGCAGCTTCGACTTCGATGGCAAGCGCGTCGACGATATGGATGGCGAACTCGGCTTCACCGGCGCGATCGCGTCACTCGAACTCGACGACCTCGGCCGCGCGATCGTTGCGGCCAGCGATGTCAGCGGCCAACCCCAGGGAAATACCGACAACGGCACCGACTTCTGGTTCGTACTGCCGGCCTCGGTGCCACCGGAGCAAGTCAACACGGTGATGATCAGCAGCCAAGTCGCCGCGACCGGCGTGATCTCAAGCCCGGCGCTGGTGGAGACGTATCCGTTCAGCGTCACGCCCGGCGCACCTGCCGTGGTCCTGCTGCCGCCGTCGTTGCACACCATCAGCGACGCATTGAACGGCGAGATCTCGGACAACACCGTGCACCTCACGGCGACCGCACCGGTCACGGTGGTGCCGATCCACGGTCGCTCGTCCACTTTAGACACCACGGTCATGCTGCCGATCGCACAACTCGGCACGCACTACCGCGTCATGGCCTGGCATGAGGGACTCGGCGCCGGCAGTTTCCTCGCGGTCGTCGCGAACGCGCCGAACACCAAGGTCAGTATCACGCCCGCAGTCCTCGCCGCCGATCATCCGGCCGGCGTGCCGTTCACCGTCACCTTGCAGACCGGCGAAGCCTACAATCTGCGCGGCCAAATGGCGGTAGGCGACATGACCGGATCGATTGTCGTCGCCGACAAACCCGTCGCGGTGTTCGGTGGTCATACCTGCGCCCATTTGCCGAACGACGTCAACTTCTGCGATCTCGCCTATGAGCAGTTACAACCCGTGTCGCGCTGGGGCAGTACCCATGTGATGGTGCCGACACCGGGGCGCCCGAGCGGCGACGTGATCCGCATTGTCGCCCACGAACCGGATACCCGCGTCTTCAGCAATGGCGCGAGTATCGCCCTGCTGATGCCAGGCGAGCAATTCGATGTGTTGCGCAGCAGTGCGACCGTCATCACCACCAGCAAGCCGGCGGGCGTTGCCCAGTTTACGCGTGGCTGCAAACTCGAAGGGTTGGTCGACGACTGTCCGGGCGATCCGTCGATGCTCACGCTCGAACCGGTCACGCGCTGGTCGACCGACCAAGTCGCGCTCGTCCACGCCAATGTTGCTTTTATGAATGGGCGCAATCCGACGCTCAGTATCGTTGCACCGATCACCAGCATCGGCACGGTCACGGTGAATGGTGCGCTGCTCGGCGCGGCCGCATTTACCGCCATCCCCAACAGCGGCTTCGCCTATGCGCAGAGTGCCCGACAGCCGGGCGAATATATCGTCCATGCCGCCGAGCCGATTTCACTGACGATCACCGGACTCGGCCAAGCCGAAGCCTATG
>JAYUXS010000501.1:0-2697 GCA_043752845.1 Lysobacterales bacterium
CGACTGCTCCGCGCCATGACCTTGTGCAGCCCATGCGCAGAGCCAATCCTCCGGCAAGCATCGAATTTTATCGGCTGAGGTTTGGCGCTAATCAGGAAAGAAAATCGGCAGGTCGAGATGCTGGAAGTCGTAGATGTAGCCGACTTTCTTCACGTGGCTGGTCTTGATCGGCTTCATCAGTGGAAACACGATGTCGGCATCGGCCTCGATGGCCGCGCGATTGACACCGCGGGGGCTGTCATCGACATCGAGCACCGGATAGCCGGCACAGAATTCGGCCGCGAGTTCGCGCAACTGGACCGCCGCGGCGTCCTGCCAATGCGCGGATTCGGGCCGCGTGAACACCATTTCGACGCCGCGTTCGCTCACGACCGAACGCAGCGCGGTAACGATCACGCGGATCAGATCGACGCCGCCATTCCATCCGATGAATCCGTGCAAGGGAACCAATATCTTCATCGCGTCATCAACCGAAATGCTTCAAGTCGGCAATCGCCCGAGATTTCGTCACGAATAAAATATGGCCGATTCGCACTTCAGTCACCGCCACCACCGCCGCAACCGCCACAGCCGCTGCCACCGGAATCGCTGCTCGAACTGCTGTCGGAGGAACTGGAACTGCTGTCGCCACTCGATGAGGACGGCGGTTGCCGATACTCGTGACCGCATTCTTGGCATTGAACTCGGCAGCGTTGCGCGCCAGCAATTCGCCGACGACCCGATCAACCACACGCGCTTCGCCACCGGCGAGATAGGCGATGCTGCTCGCGTCGAGGCCATCCAGGCCATCGCCACGGCCGCTGTCGCTGCGCCGGCGACGCACAACGACGGCCACAATGATGCTGACGATTGCGAGCGCGATGAAGAACGACAGGAATACCGAACCTTGCCAGTCGAGAGGGTTCATGCGCGCGACCATACCGGCTTCGGAATGATCCACGCGCGTTCGCGATCCACGCGCCGGAACCGTTCCGGCGCGCGAAATCGATCCTGCGTGCCCGGCCACCAGCGTTCGTCCGGCGTCCCGAACCAGCGTCCATACTCGGCCAGCGTTTCGGCGTAGGCGACGCTTGGCACGACCTCGCCCGCCATCACCGTGATCAGGAAGCAGTAGCGCCGATACTCCTCGATCGCAGCGCGTGCCTCGCTCAGAGACCAGCCCTGTTCGCGCGCGATGCGATGGCAAAAATCGAGCGGTGCGGCCGCGTCTTCGAAGGCGTGCGCGGCGATGCTGCGCCAGCGTGCATCAGTGGCTTCGGTCCAGGGCGAATTTGCATCGTCGCGCATGGCGGATTCTCCGGGTGGTCAATCTTTGCCGAGTACAGACCTTTTGCAAATTCACTGAGCCGCCAAGCACGGATCGGCAGCATCGATTGGCGTCACACGCCGCGGCTTCTTCAGTTCCTGGGTCGCGCGCCAAGCCTCCAAATGCGGCAGTTCGCGCAGAATCTTGCTCGCCGGATCGATGATCACCAGATCGTCGCGGGTGGCCGGCAAGCGCGCGCTGCCTGTGCTCAGGTCGAGCGACTGCAGCTTATCGTTGACGCGCACTTCGACCGGCATCGGAAATGGCTTGTCGCCTGGCACCTTCCAGCGCAGCGTCAGACCGGCGTCGTCGCGTTCGACCAACAATTCCGGCAATGCCGCCTGATACAGATAGACGTCGAAAAACCACCGCTGGGGCCATGTTCCGGGTGTTTGACGATGTGTTCGCATTGCGACTTGCCGGACACCACCGGAAACTTGTTGCGAACCGTCTTGCGCTGCTCGAACAAGCGCGCCAGGTAGGCCATGTCGCCATGCAACCACTGCGTGTACAGCGGCTGCATGTACGCACCGAAACCTTCGTGCAGCCACATGTCGTCCCAGTCGACATTGGTCAGCTGGTTGCCGAACCACTCATGTGCGAATTCGTGCTGCAGCAACCAGTCGAAACCGTATTCGTCGAGTTTGTATTCATTGCCATAGGCATTGATGGTCTGGTGTTCCATGCCGAGGTGCGGGGTCTCGACCACACCCATCTTCTCGCTGCCGAACGGATACGGGCCGATCATCTGCTCGAAGAAATCGAGCATGCGCGGAAATTCGGCGAACAGCTTTTTCCCCTTTTCCTCGTTGCCCTGCAGCGGCCGGAAATGCAGCGGAATGACATTGCCGTAGCGACTGCGGTAGGTCTGTTGCAGATGCGCATACGGCCCGATATTCAGGGCGATGGCATAGGTATTCGGATGCGCGGTGCGCCAATGATAGGTGCGCCAGCCATCGGTTTCGGTCATGCCGAGATCGACGCCATTGCCGGCCGCGACGAGAGGTGCGGCACGGTGATGTATTGCTCGACGATGCCGAGCTCCGCCGTCGGATGATCGATGCACGGCCAGAACAGGTCGCAACCCTCGCCTTGCACCGCGGTCGCGATCCATGGCTCGCCGGTCGGTGCCTTGCGCCAGACGAAACCGCCGTCCCATGGCGCATGCTCGGCCTGACGCGGCGAACCCTGGTAGCGAATACGCGCCTGCAAAGGTGTGGCCACTGCGAGCGTGTCTGCCAGATCGATCCGCAAGCGCCCATCGGGATTATTCCATCGCGCGGCATCGACCGGCTTCTCGTCCAGTTCGATCGACATGATCTCGAAGCGACGGTCCAGATCCAGCACCACCGCCTTCACCGGCTCACTCACTTGCACCGTGAGCACTGCAT
>JAYUXS010000502.1:0-6380 GCA_043752845.1 Lysobacterales bacterium
GCAATGGCGCGTCGCCTACACCCTGCTACACCGGATGATCGACGCCGCGCCGTAGCCATCGCCCAGCTTTGCGTCAATGTGGGTTTGCCGGACGCTTACGATCGAAGCAGCGCAAGCGGACGCGATATTGCTGCCGGCCGCATGGTTTCGCCTCGCCCTCGCCCATCAGGAAGCACGCGATGAAGCTGCCTCGCGCCGTGTGCTCGCGCATTTGCGCGCGCGCCATGCGCAGTCGCCGGAAGCCGGCAAGGCGGTCTTGTTGCTCGGCTGAAGTCACTAGCCGGCGGTCGGTGTGGGCGCGAACCAGATTCGGAGAGCGTCCTGCATTCGAAGAAATGCGCGGTCTGTGCATCTTCTCAAAGAAATTTTCGACGCGATGGCCTCGTACATTGACGACGATCGCGGTAATCGATGTACCGGAGTGAGCGCTTCAAGGGCTTCTTTCGGACGCAATGGTTTGTCGCTGCCGTCGAACTCGAATTTGCGTGCGCGTAGCCAATCGCGGATTCCTTGCGTGTGAGGCCAATTCATCACTTCGCTCAAGACATTGTCGTTACCCCACATCCATACATCCAGCTCCGGGGCAATGACGATGGATTTTGCTCGATCACCCCAACCTTCGCTCAGCTGCGCATCAAGACGGGCTTCGAGCGCGAGCGCGGACATTGTCTCGGATCCGCTGCCTTCGTGGTCAAGCAACATGAGTGCATGCGCATAGCGGTTTCGTTCGCGCGCTAGAATTTCAGCACCTGTAGATCGAACGCCCCCATCATTCGCCGGATGACGGAGCACATCGAACACGAATGCTCGTGTGCCCATGCTTTCCGGCCGGCCAAGTGCACCTCGAAGCGTGAATTCCATATTCTTGTCGGCCACGAGTACCACCAGATCCTTCATGGGTGGTCAACTCAAAATGCCAGAAGCAAAAAGCAGTCCAAGATCCGGTTGCCCCCGTTTCCAGTCACGTAACGCCGGATGCAGGTTGCCTGCGACAATATCCGTTGCACCGTCGGCGTCTTTTGCGAAGCAAAGCACCTGACTAGCCTCGAGCATGTTGATCGCAACGGGACTATGCGTTGCGATCAGCACCTGTCCGTCGTAAATCGAAGAGAGCGACTGAAGTACGGTCTCGATGGCGCGCGGATGAATGCCATTTTCTGGCTCTTCGATAAGAAACACACCTGAAAAGTCAGTCAGGTATGCCGGAATGGTGAGTGCGAGCAAGCGCAGCGTTCCATCTGAGACAAGCCAAGATGGAACTGCTGCACCGTTTGAATAGTTGACCACAAGGTACCGGTGCAAGTCTTCGGGCCTTTCTACCCACGAAATGCTCTGAACGTCTGGAAGTGCAGTTCTGACATGTGCGATCCATGAATCGAATCGCTTCGAGTTCCTTTGGAGCTCGGCAACAACCCAAGGGAGGTTCGATCCATCAGTTTGAAAGTTCAAGCCCTGTCCTGGGCGACTTGGGTGCCGAATTTTCTGGCTGTTGAGTACAAGACTTTTGACCCCTTGCTCCAGCATGTTCTTGAACCAGAGGCTCACGGGAAAATTGCTTTCATCAGCAGGGATATTTGCGAGCGCTGATTTCGTTCGCCCCAGCTTGAACGATGGTCGATATGACTTCGCGCCTTCCGGATAATAATTGTCGTTGCCGCCCGGAGTTTTCTTGATGGCAGAAGTACTGTTCGGCCGGGACTTGGGAGAAATGATGCTAGATGCGTCGCTTGGGCTATCAGGAAAGAATTCCCGCTGTACCGGCAGAACATTGTCTCCATCGTTACTCAGCCAAAGTGTCTCGTGATTCAGTCCTAGCTCGTTGGTCTTGGCATCAATGCCGAACTCCAACTCGTATCGCACCAAGTTGTAGCGGCGGTTGGACTCCATCATCTGGCTCTGCACCATGGACGGAATAGGAGCTTCTACCGCTAACTGAAACACCTCCGGCGTGAGGCCGCTGGAGTCGCGCCCTTGCCAAACCAGTTTCTCAAATGATGGGCTGCGTGCCGCAAACGTCTCTTGAACGTCGCCGCGATTTCTGATCAGGTCAGATACCAGGCCCAAGACGTCAAGAAATGTGGTCTTGCCACTCGCGTTTGGCCCGACGAGCGCATGCACGCTCGACAAGCGCTGATCGACGCTCTTGAGGCTTCTGAAATGGCGAGCTTGGATGCGGGAGAACATCAGTCGAGTTTGTCAGATTTCGATGATTCAATGATCAACTCGAAGCGGGCTCGCGCTTCGGCGCGACATTCTTCGCGAGCGCGTCGAGGAAACCGAGGTACTGGTCGATCTCGGGGATCAGGGCATTGTCCGGATAAATGGTCTTCACCTGGGCGAGCAATGCACGCGCCTGGTCTTCGCGGTTCAACTTGTCGGTCAAAAGCTTCGCGGCGAACAAATAGTTGCGGGCGATGTCCTTGTGCTTGGGCCAGCGTTTGTGGAAGCCGGCGATCAGTTTCAGGGCGTTCTGGTGCTGCCCGAGTTGCGACGCGCGCGCGGCGAGACGATGCGTGTCGTCGGCGATGTCGGCGCTGAAATTGGCGTCGAGCGCAAAGCTTTCCTGCAACACCTCGACCGCGCGTTTCTCGTTGTCCTGCGCCAGCAGCGACGGCAGATAGACCTGCGCGTGCTGCACCAGCGCGGCATTGTCCTGGCGCGCCTTCTGCAGTTTTCGGTACAGGTCATGCAACAACACGGTGCCGCCGCGCGTGGCAATGTGGTCGCGCAGTACAATTGCGGCCTCGTCACCGCGACCGTCGGTGACCAGCGCCTCGACCTCGTCGATCAATCCCTGATCCGGGTCTGCGCGCAGATTGCGCAACTTCGTCGGGCCGACCTCGCGCCGCACCTCGTGGCCGATGCGATCCGCGTATTGATAGACGAGATAGCCCATCAGGTGAAAGGTCGCGATCAATACGTAGTGAGTGATGAACCAAGTCAGCAGAAAGGTGACGAAGGACGGCACGAGCGGAATTTTTCTCGCGAGGCCCGCAGCATTCGCACCGCCCAGTTGATAGAGCGCGCACAGGCCGGCGACCGCGAAATAAGGCCAGCCGAAGGCCCGCATCAGTTCGATCCAGCCGCCCGGATTCAAGGACGCCCACAGGTTGTTGGTCATCGCCAGCGTGATCGTGGCGCCGGGCATCGCGATCAGTACAAAACCGGCCCAGATTATTGCGGCGGTGGTGCCGAGAAACATCGCGACGATGAAGGCGCCGCCGAACAGCATGATCCACAGCAGGATCTGCAGCTTGATCTGGTTCCAGGCCTGCGACTCGCTGACGCTCGGGTTGAACTCCGGCGCATTCAGGCGACCGTCGGCGGTTTGCACCAGCACCTCGACGGCGTATTTCAATATCCCCATCCACAGGAACATGGAAATGATCGTGGATGGAATGAATCCCAGCGGCAGCAGATCGAACAGACGCAGCCCGGTGAACAGGGCGACGTTCAACATCGCGCCAGACTGCAGCGGATAGCGCGAGATTTCCCCGAGTCGATGCCAGAACGGGACGACGGAAGATGTGATTGCGGTGTTCATGGATTCGATGGGTCCATGGCGGGCGGCTTGCGTTCCTGTGCAAGCAAGGTGAGAAGTTCCGGCGACAGACTGCGCAAGTGCAGCTCCTGTTGCGGAAAGGGAATGGTAATGCTGGCAGCGCGCAACGCGGCGAGCACCGACAGCCCCATGTTGCTGCGGATCGCGACCCAGTCGGCGTCGTCGCGGGTCCAGGCGCGCAAGGTGAAGTCGAGGCCGTTCGCGCCGAATCCGATGAACAGGGCAGCGGCTGCGGGTTCCTTGAGCACGCCCTCGATGCCTGCCGCCACGTCGCGCAAGAGCGCCAGCACCCGCTGCGGGTCGCTGGCATAGGCAACGCTGACATTCACTTCGATACGTCGGCTGCTGTTGCTCAACGTCCAGTTGGTCAGGCGATCGGACAACAGCATGCCGTTCGGCACGACGACATCGGCGCCTTCGAAGGTGATCAACCGAGTCGCACGCAGGCCGATATCGCGTACGCGGCCGGTGACGCCGTTGATCTCGATCACGTCACCGGGCTGGATCGGACGTTCGACCATCAGGATCAGCCCGCTGACGAAATTCTTGACGACGTCCTGCAGGCCGAGGCCGATGCCGACGCCGAGTGCGCCGAGCACGATTGCGAGCTGTTGCAGGTGGAAGCCGGCGATAGCCAGCGCGAACAACAGGCCAAGTGTGGCCAGTGCGTAATAGCTCAGTCGCGAGACGCTGTGGGCAACGCCGCGCGGCAGCGACATGTTCGGCAGCACGTCCTCGGCAAGCAGATTGCGGATCGTCGCCGACACCCAGAATGCGGCCCAGGCGGCAAAGCCGAACAGCACGATGTTGCCGACCGAAATCGAGACATCGCCGAAGCTGGCGCGGAAGTCGAGCACGGTGCGCGCCAGCTGGTGCAGCGGTTCGAGGATGCGAAATGCCGCCAGTGTCGACAGCAGCCAGAGCACCGCGACGATTGCACTGCCGAGAGTAATCGCGGCGCGGCGCAAGGCGCCAGCGCGCGCCGTCACCGGCTGCGGCATCACCATGGCACCGCGTCGGAACGCAACTTCGCCGAGCGCCGCGATCACGGTAGCGGCGGCGGCGAGCGCTACAGCGAGATAGGTTGCATCCAGCAGTCCATCCAAAAGCACGGTGGCCAAGGTGACATTGCCGAATACGTTGGCGAGCAGCGCAACGGCGGCGAGCATGGCCGATCCGTTCAGCAGCCACAGCGTGCGTGTGCGTGCACGCGACGGCTCCACCGCGCGCCGTCGCCGTGCGAGCAGGAGCAGAGCGGCGATCAATGCGGCGCTCAAGGCCAGCAGGGCATAGCGATAGATCAAGGCATCGGAAGCGAGCAGGGACACCGCGAAATTGAGGGCGTAGAACACGGCACTGATCCATGCCCAAGGCCCCATGGCCTGGCGCACGACGGCAGGTAGCAGTCGCAGCACCGGCAGCCAGGCGATCAGCAGCGTCGCTTCATGACGGATCACCGGGCCGTCCCAGTTGAACAGCAGCCACGCGAGCGCGTAGAGCACGATCCACGCCGCAAACGGCCGCGACAGCACCGCCAGCGTTGCTTCGGGCACGTGTTCGCGACGCGCACGTGCGCGCGTGCGCCGCGAGATCCAGATCAGCAAGGGCAGCAGCAACAGCATGCTCAGCGTCATGGTTTCGATGGCACGTCGATACTTGCGATCGTAGTCGGCCGAAAATGCGGTTTCGACCGCCAGTCCATCGCGGTGCAGATTGGCACGCGAGGTCTGCTGCACGAGTTCACGCGTCTGCCAGATCGGCGCCGAATCGTGACGCAGCAACTGCCGGTCCTTCAAGCGCAGCTGGGCACGTGTGCCCTCAAGCCCGGCGTCGATGTCATTGCCGAGCGCGCCTGCCTGGTGACTGAGCCGCAGCAGGCCGTTGCTTGGCGTCGCCAACGCGGCCTCGGCGGCATCAATGCGCTTCAGCACCTGGCGCGCGCGCGCCGACCACGGCGTGGCCGCAGCGTCGGTGGCGGTCAAAGTGGCTTGCCACTCGGCGCGTTTGCCGGCCAGCGCTTCGGCGTCGGCGGACAGTGGCTTGATGGCACGCTGGATGTCGGCGCGCCAGCGCTCCAGTTCACGCGCAAGGAACTGCCAATGGCGCTCCAGCGATTCCAGCCGACGCAGCGGCAATGCGGACAACAGCACCGGTCGCAGCGCTGTCTTCAGGCGATCGCGCGATGCAGCGAGCGCTTTCAGTCGTTCGGTGAACGACTCATTCGTCGCAAGGCCCTGGACGCGGCGCTGCACGCTGTCGGCGAGTTGCTCGTCGCTATCGGCGCGGGTGGCGACATCGATGGTGGCGATCGCCGCGATTGCCGGCGCATTGTTCGCACCAGCTTCCTGCGCGCCGGCGAATGACGGCATCAGCGCCGCGGCGACCAGCAGCATTCGGACCCAGATCACGCATGGCCCAGACGCATTCATCGTTTCGCTCTTGTGAACAGCGCTTCTCGCAGTTCGTTTTTTTCGCCGCTCGACAAGGGAAATCCGGAGTCCTGCTTGGCCAGCAATTCGTCGATGCGTTGCTGCAGCGTCTGCCGGTTGAGCTGCTCGCAGGCGTCGACGAATTCGATGTTCCAATGTTCGGGCGTCGACGGAAACTCGACCAGGGCAAGCTTGGCGAGCGCGTCGTATTCGTCACGACCGGCAAAGTGTTCGAGCAGCATGCTGGTCTTCAAGTCGGGCCTGGAGCGACACAGGTCGATGATCTCCATCAGCAACTCGACCCCGGGCTGCCGCAGCGTGCCGAATACGTAGGGCGGTTCCAGTGCCTGCGCGACATCGGGCTTTTGCACCAGCAGCGAAATCGCGGC
>JAYUXS010000503.1:0-6361 GCA_043752845.1 Lysobacterales bacterium
ACATTTTCGTTGCGACGATGAAAGGAACCTATCAATGAACACCTTCGTGACCCAACTGAAACGCGAATACTGGGAAAACCGGGGTGGCTTCCTGTGGACGCCGTTCGTCGTTGTCGCCGCCTTTGTCGCCATGTGGGCATTGGGACTGATCGTCGCGCAAGTGAACATCAGTAGTTCCGACCTGCAGATCATGGGCGTGAAGCTGTCGAATCTGCGCATCAATTTGCCGGCTACCGTCATTCCGGAAGTCGCCAACGGCATCCAGATCTTCCTCGCCGCTTCGGCGCTGTTGGTCCAGGTGGTGCTCGGCATCGTCCTGTTCTTCTACTTCATCGGCTCGCTGTTCGATGAACGCAAGGACCGCTCGGTGCTCTTCTGGAAGTCAATGCCGGTCTCGGACCTGCAAACCGTGCTCTCGAAGATCTTCGCCGCGATGTTCGTCGCACCTTTGATTGCACTCGTCGCGAGCATGATCTTCCAGCTCCTGCTGCTGTTCATCGCCTGCTGCTTCCTGTCGATGAATGGCGTCAATGCCTGGAAGTTGCTGATGCTGCAGTCGATGCCGTTCAAGCTCTGGGCGACCTTGCTGGTGGGCATTCCGGTCAATGCGATCTGGGCATTGCCGACCATCGGCTGGCTGATGCTGGTCTCGAGTTGGGCGCGCGGCAAGCCGTTTCTGTGGGCGGTGCTGGTGCCGCTGGTTTGCGGCGTGTTGCTGACGGTGTTCGACGCGATGTCGTCGCTGAGCATTCCCGATACCTGGTACTGGAAAGAGGTGTTTTGGCGCGGAATGTTGAGCGTCTTTCCCTGGACATTCGACGTGGATGGTGCCTTCCGCTTCGGCATCAATGTCTCCCAGGGCACCGCTGCTGGCGAACTGGTCTCCTTCGGCGCTTTGTTCGCGGTCATGACCTCGCTCAAGACCCTGCTCGGCGCCGCTATCGGCTCAGCGATGATCGCCGGCGCGGTGTACATGCGTCGCTATCGCGAATTGATCGACTAACCGCCCGCAGACCCACCAAACGACCCGCCACGCGTGAGTGTGAGCGGGTCGAGTAGTTTCTGGAGTTGAGCGCGCGGCCAGCCGGTGTCTTCCATCGCGATGTCGATCACCGGTCGTGACTCCTGATAGGCACGCTTGGCGATCGCCGCGGCGCGTTCGTAGCCGATCAGCGGATTCAGCGCCGTCACCAGGATCGGATTGCGCGCCAGTGCCTCGTCAATGCGTTCACGCCGTACCTTGAATCCGACAATCGCCTTGCTCGCCAACAGGTTCGTGGCATTGCTCAGCAGATCGATCGCCGTCAGCAGATTCCAGGCGATCACCGGCAGCATCACGTTCAACTGAAAATTGCCGCTCGCAGCCGCGAAGGCAATCGTCGCATCGCAACCGATCACCTGCGCCGCGACCATCGCCACCGATTCCGGAATCACCGGGTTGACCTTGCCCGGCATGATCGACGAGCCCGGCTGCAAGGCGATCAGTTCGATCTCGCCCAACCCGGCGAGCGGTCCCGAGTTCATCCATCGCAAGTCATTCGCGATCTTGGTCAGCGCGATCGCACACCCACGCAACACACCGGACAATTCCGCCGCCGCATCCTGCGTGGCGATGCCGTAGAAGCGGTCGCGATGCGGCAGGAAGGCGACGCCAGTCTGCGTCTTCAACGCCAGGCAGACGTCGCGGCCGAATGATTTCGGGGCATTGATGCCGGTGCCGATCGCTGTGCCGCCGATCGGCAGTTGCCGCGCACGTTTCAAGGTGTCGGCGAGACGCGCCTCGACTTCGGCGATCTGCGTCGCCCAAGCGCCGAGTTCCTGATCGAAGCGCAGCGGCATCGCGTCCATCAGATGCGTGCGCCCGGTCTTGGCGACCCGGGCCAATTCGCGTGCCCGCTTCATGATCGCCTTGCGCAGCACGCGCAGCGCCGGCAACAGTCGCTCCTGAACTTCAAGCGCAGCAGCGACCTGGATCGCGCTCGGGATCACATCATTCGAGGACTGCGCACAATTCACGTCGTCGTTGGCGTGAACGGGTTTGCCGAGAGCCTTCGCCGCGAGGCGCGCGATCACCTCGTTCGCATTCATGTTGCTGGACGTGCCCGATCCGGTCTGGAACACGTCGATCGGAAATGCCGCATCGAATTCGCCCGCAGCCACGCGCAGTGCCGAGGCACGGATCGCCCTGGCTTTGGACTTGGGCAAGGCGCCATGGCCGGCATTGGCAACGGCGCAGGCGGCCTTGATCAGGCCCAGTGCGCGCAGGAAGGCTCTTGGCATCGGCCAGCCGGAGACCGGGAAATTGTCGATGGCGCGCTGCGTCTGGATACCCCAGAGGGCATCGACTGGAATCGCCAGTTCACCGGTGCTGTCCATCTCTTTTCGGGTTCGATCTGATCGCGTTCGGCCGATACGTGTCGCTGACATGTGACTCTCCCTGACTTTCCCGATCTTCGCGCGCCGGCCACGCGTTTGCGAATTTTCCGAGCCCGGATTCAGCATGCATCGGAAGCACGGCAGCGCTGTCGAGCCGACACTGTCGACCTTCCCGGCCCAAGGAGTCTGTCCATGCGTGTCCTGTTGTTGCTGCTGGCGTTCGCGAATACCCCATGCCTGGCAGCGAAGCTCTACGAATGCCGCGATGCGCAGGGTCGCATCAGCTTTGTCGATCATGGCTGCAAGGGCGCCACGGCGCAGCGCGAAATCGCGATCGTCGTCGCCGGAAAGTCGGCGAAATCCGCACCTGACGATGCCGACACGCGTCAGATTCAAGCCTGGGACAAGGCATCACGCGCGCGCTTGCCGGCTTCGCTCGGTGGCAAGGCCAACCCCGCGCGGTCGCGAACCAGCGCGTACCGAGCCACGAGCAGCAAACAGCCCGACACGTGCGCGCAAGCGCGAACGGCACAGGATCGCGCGCAACGCGAAGACAGTTTCACGATGGGCTTCGACCAACGCCGAAAGCTGTCCGACGCCGTATTGTCGGCCTGCGGCATTCATTGAGCTTCTGCAGCATGGACGAGCGAGCGGCTAAACTTGCGGTCTTCCCGTTGCTGGACGCATGCGATGTCGCTGAACCCCCTGATTGCCTTGTCGCCTCTGGATGGTCGCTACGGCACGAAAGTTGAACCGCTGCGCGGCATATTCAGCGAATACGGCTTGATGGCGCGGCGTGTGCGGGTAGAGATCGAATGGCTGATCGCCCTCGGTGCTGAGTCAGCGATCGTCGAAGTTCCCGCCTTCAACACCGCGGCTCAAGCGCAATTGCGCGACATCGCGAACGCGTTCGGTCTGCCCGAGGCAGCACGCGTCAAAGCGATCGAGGCGACCACCAATCACGACGTCAAGGCCATCGAGTACTTCATCAAGGAAGCGATGGCTGCCACGCCCGCACTACTGCCCTATCGCGAATTCGTGCATTTCGCCTGCACCAGCGAGGACATCAACAATCTCGCCTACGCGCTGATGCTGAAAGATGCACGTGACGCGGTGTTCGCACCGATGCTTTCGCGCCTGCGTGAAAAACTCGCGGCGCTTGCAAAGGCTGCTGCGGCCAAGCCGATGCTGTCGCGCACCCATGGCCAGACCGCGTCGCCGACTACGCTCGGCAAGGAAGTGGCGAACGTGATCGCGCGTCTCGACCGTCAAAGCCGGCAACTCGACGCCTGGCAGTCGCCCGGCAAGATCAATGGCGCCGTCGGCAACTTCAATGCCCACGTCATCGCCTATCCGGATGTCGACTGGCGCGCATTCTCGCAGCGCTTCGTCGAATCGCTCGGCCTGCAGTGGAATGCCTACACCACGCAGATCGAACCGCATGACGGCATCGCCGAGATCTGCGACATCATGCGTCGCGTCGACACCATCCTGATCGATTTCTGCCGCGATGTCTGGGGCTATGTCTCGCTCGGTTACTTCAAGCAGACGGTGAAGGCTGGCGAAGTTGGCTCGTCGACCATGCCGCACAAGGTCAACCCGATCGATTTCGAGAATGCCGAGGGCAATTTCGGGATTGCCAACGCCCTGTTCGAGCACTTCGGCACGAAGTTGCCGATCTCGCGCTGGCAGCGCGACCTGACCGATTCGACGGTGTTGCGCGCGCTCGGCGTCGCCTTCGGCCATGCCCTCGTTGGTCTTGATGCGCTGCTGCGCGGCCTCGGCAAGCTCAGCATCAACGACGAGCGCCTTGCCGCGGACCTGGACGCGAACTGGGAAGTGCTGGCCGAAGCGATCCAGACCGTCATGCGCCGCTACGGCCTACCGGAACCCTACGAACAACTGAAGGCATTGACGCGCGGCAAAGGCATTTCACGCGAGAGCCTGCGAGACTTCGTGTCCGGCTTGGCACTGCCCGATGACGTGAAGCATCGCCTGATGGTGATGAGTCCAGGCGACTACACCGGCCTTGCGACGGAGCTTGCCCATGCGATCTAGAGCGACCAATCCGCGCCCTGCCATCGAGGTCCATGCCAAGCATGGCCAACCGCTCGGCATGTCGGTCGACAAGTTTTTGTCGACTTACTGGCAGAAGCGTCCGCTGTTGATTCGCGCCATGCTCGGGGCCGATTTCGAAGCTCCGATTACGCCCAATGATCTCGCCGGCATTGCCTGCGAACCGTATGCGCTGGCGCGACTGATCACGCACGACGCCAAGCGCGATCGCTGGCAGGTCGAGACCGGCCCGTTTGAGGAAGCGCGATTTGCCAAGGTCCCGAAAACGCATTGGACGCTGCTGGTGCAGGACGTCGACAAATGGGACCGTGATGTCGCCGCTTTGCTCGAACACGTCGCCTTCCTGCCGCGCTGGCGCGTCGACGACATCATGATTTCGTATGCCGTCGAAGGCGGTTCGGTGGGCGCGCATGTCGACCAGTACGACGTGTTCCTGATCCAGGGCCTCGGTCATCGGCGCTGGCAGATCGATGTCGAACCGCACGCGCCCAGGGAATTTCGCGCCGACGTCGAACTGAAGCTGCTGAAGACGTTCACGCCTTCCCACCACTGGGTGCTGGCACCCGGCGATGTGCTCTATCTGCCGCCCGGCATCCCGCATCACGGCGTGGCGCTCGACCCTTGCCTGACCTTGTCGATCGGCATGCGCGCGCCATCCGAAGCCGAATTGCTGGTCGAACTTTCCGACCAGATCGCCGAACAGATGGTCGACACTCAGCGCTACAGCGACCCGGAATTGCATGCCCGCGATGACGCCTACGCCGTCGATGCCAGCGATGTCGGACGCGTACGGCGTGCCTTGTCGCGCTTCATGCAGATGGACGACGATGCGCTGGGCCACGAATTCGCGCGCTTCATCACCCGTTATCGCAATGCGCAGACGCCTGCGCCGCGTCCACGCCCGATGACCGCGGCGCAGTTCGACGCGCGTATTGCCAAGGGAACAGACTTGGCGCGCCACCCGTTTGCGCGCATGGCGACGCTACCGGGCAAGCGCCGCAGTGTCGTCTGCCTTGCCGGTTCGTCTTTCGAACTGAGTGTGCGGCTGACCCGGCTGATCGGTGCCGACATCATCGCCAGCAGCGATGTCCCTGCACTCCCTGCCGAAGACCGCGCCGATCTGCTGAAATTGCTCAATCTTGGCCTGATCGGATTCTTGTCATGAGCGCCAATCTCCGCATCGTCGACGCCAGTTATCCGGCCGATCTTGAACGACTGCGCGCCGTGCGCGAACCCGTATTCGTGAGCGAACAGAACTGCCCGATCGAGGAAGAATGGGACGCGCTGGACGCGGCTTCGTGCCACGTGCTCGCGCTGAACGAACGCGATGAGCCGGTCGCCACCGGACGCCTGACGCCCGACCACAAGATCGGGCGCATGGCCGTACTCGCCGACTATCGCGGCAGCGGTGTCGGCGCCATGATCATGGAACGACTGATCGCGAAGGCGCGCGAACTCGGCTATCCGGATCTCGCGCTGTCATCGCAGACCCATGCGATCGAGTTCTACGGACGCTTCGGTTTCATCGTTGAAGGACCGGAATATCTGGACGCAAACATTCCGCACCGGATGATGCACCGGCCGCTGGCGTCGACCTCGCCCACCGGCATCATCAGCTTCGATCGTGGCCTCACCGCCCGCGCCTGCATCATCGACGTGCTGCGCGCCGCCCGGCATCGCATTGGTATCGCCTCGGCATCGCTCGATCCGAACCTGCTCGATCATGAAGCCGTGGTGTCGTTGATCAAGCGCGTCGCCTTGTCGGGTCGTGGCGCACGCATCCAGATTCTGGTCGAAGACATCGCGCCGGCCTTGCATGGTGGTCACCGCTTGCTCGATCTGGCGCAACGACTGTCGAGCCTGATCGAAATCCGCCGCGCGAACCGTCAGGACGATGGTGAATTCGGTG
>JAYUXS010000504.1:0-6347 GCA_043752845.1 Lysobacterales bacterium
ACGGCGCCTTCAGCGGCGACGATCGGTTCGGTACGCGCAACCTTGCGGATCTCGGCGACCGCCTCCTTGATCCGCTTGATCGGCAAATCGGACCGCCAACCGAAGGCGTTGCGACGGAAGCGCGAAGCGAATTGCCAAGAATGCGTGGATTTGGTCATGCGGCAGTTTCGTTGGCGCGTCGTGTTCTGTCGAGAACGCGGAGCATTCCGCTGATCTGGATTCTGCTGCGCAGCGCACCAGGTGGCCGGAAGACAGAAGCAACTCGAGTTGATCGCTGGCGCCAACTGTCGCTCAACAGTATCGATTGTGTTGACCGAACCCAATCGGCCAAGCGGCCGCTCCGCCGGACGTCAGCGTGGTCGGAGCCGCCCACCGGCAGTCGGCGGTAGTCGCCCATTTTGGTCTATATTTGTGGGTGTATGTCTTGTTTGACGCCACAGTGAAATCGCAATGGGTTACATCGATAAAGTGACTCACACAATGACCTGCGTTCGGTGCAACGAAGCCGAAGACGTGCGACTGGTCGAATACGGCTCCGCCTACGGTTCCTCCTGGCAAGATGGCAGGGCAATGGACAAGTTCGACGTTCAGTGGGGCCCGATGGGATGCCGCGGGCCGAGCATAATCGCTGTGACTTGCAAGGCATGTCGAACTCCGGCTTCGGTCGTGACCAGCTAAAAGACCAGATGCACTCCACTGCATGTCAAGCCTTCAAGCAGAATTGAATTGATGTGGTTCGCCCCATTAGAGCCGCGGCAAAATCTGCGGGGAAACGCCGGAGCAGAAGGGAGATCGGACACATCACTCTAAGCAGCGTAGTGATGCTCTGCTCGTCTTGAGAGCTTTACGCCGAGTCGCTGTGGGCAAAGAGCAGGCCTTGCTTCGAATCCGCCGTCTACATTCATCTCCTGTTTGTAGCGATACCATTGCGCTGTGCCAGCGGCCAATTTGAACCGCCTTGGACGCGACCGGAAACGTTTTCCAGTTTGGAGCGACATGGCAAGCATTCAATCGGAGTACAAACGTTTTCTATTGCGCTTGGCACAGCGACAAGTGCCCGACGATGTACGCCGCCTTGCGCATCTTGTGTACGACAATCTGCACCTACTGGCGGAGGTCGGAGCAGCACGACGCGCGCGCTCCATCCGCCTTGCACCGCTGGCCGTGGCTCATCTGGCACAAACACCTGTTGCATGTGACTTGGAAACCCACGAATCCGAATCTAGGCCAGTGCTCGGGCGCCTGTACCAGCTTCAAGTCGGGCCGTTTCGGGGATTCATGCGACAGGAGACGTTTGACCTCAGTCATGACATCACGTTGGTCTACGGTGCCAACGGCACCGGCAAGAGCAGCTTCTGCGAGGCACTGGAAGTGGCAATGCTCGATTCCATCAGCGAAGCGCAGGTGAAGCGAGTCGAACAGCGAACTTACTGCAACAACGCCCGCTTGCGTCGCCATGTCGCGCCCGTTCTGACATCGAAGTGGGCTGATGAAGCGCAGGTAGTGCAGCCTGACGAGACTGAGTACCGTTTCTGCTTCATTGAGAAGAACCGTCTTGACGACTTCGCTCGCATCGCAGCAAGGACGCCGGGTGATCAGAGGCAGCTTATCGCCACCTTGTTCGGCGTAGATCAGTTCAGCGAGTTCGTGCGCGGCTTCAACCCGTCGCTAGACCAAGACTTGATGCTCGCAGGAACTCTGGCTGCTCAGCTGGCACTGCGTCGCCAGCAATTGGCGAACTCCGAGCAGACGATTGCCGCCTATCCGCAAAAAATTGCTGCAATTGAGGCCTTGGAGCACGCTCTAGCTCAGCGCATGTCATCCGGCGCGTTGTATCAAGCCTGTGTCCAATGGCTGCTCGGTACACCGCAGCAGCAAGGGCGGCTTCCGTATGTCCAGGCGCAGCTGGACGCCGTACCACCTGCAATTTACGAGGTGACTCAGGCACGCTTGGAGATGCTGCTGTCGGAGGCATATCGCGTCCAAGTCTTATGGCAAGAGTCTTCCCGGCAGCTTGCGGCCCGCGCCGGCGAGGTGTCCTACGCCAAACTCTACGAGGCGGTTCTCGCTCTGGCGAACGGAGCGACCAATTGTCCTGCATGCGGCACCGAACTCTCCGCTGTGGCGCAGGATCCTTTCGCCAAAGCACGTACAGGGCTGGAACAGCTCGCGCAGTTGGCCACCCTCCAGCAGAAGGAGGGTAGCCTTAGGAATGATTTGAGCGAAGCAGTTCGAGCTCTTTGGGACGAAATGCGCCGTGTGGTCGCGGTTGCTTTGAATGCGTGTCCTGGGGAACAACGGGCGGCTGGCCTACCTTCGCTCCCTCCCAATTCGTCGGGCAACTGGATGGCCGCGTGGCTCGATGGTGACCGGCGCGCTTGGAACACTCTCGTACAGATCGCTCAGATCATTGAGCACGCCGACATCCAGGCTCGTGAAGTCCATGCCCAGCGCGGCGAGCTGACTCAGGAGCGGGTCAGATTGGACCAATATCGGCTCGAGGTGGAACGGTTGCGGACCCTGCGTACCGCGGCAGACCAGGAATTGTTCACCGCCCGACAGACCGTGGCTCAGTTCGACGAGGCCAACCAAGAGCTGATCCAAGCTGTCGCGGCGGAGGCACCACAGTTGACGCACAACCAGCGGATCAAGGCCGCCTACGACGTATTTCTACCTGAAATCCAAGACTACCTGACTGCCCTGCCGGGAGTACTACTACAAGGACTCGGCGACCAGGCCCGTAGTGTCTACAACGCATTCAATCGCGATGATCCACCAGGCGACCTGCTGCACGCGATGTGGCTGCCGGTCGCCGAGAACGGAAAGATCGAAGTAGAGTTCGCTTGCGAGCCGGGTGTGCGCTATGACGCGCTGATCGTCTTCAGCGAAGGGCACATCAAGTGCCTTGGCCTGTCGATTCTGCTGGCCAAGAACATTGCGCAGGGCTGTCCGGTGGTCATCTTTGATGACGTCGTCAACGCGATCGACGATGAGCACCGCGATGGCATCTGGCGCACCTTTTTCGAGGACGGGCTGCTGGACGGTAAGCAGATCATCCTGACCTCGCATGCCGAAGAGTTTCTGCATCGCATCCAGCAGGAACTTGGCGCACGGCGCGCAGCGACGATCAAACGCTACAAGTTCCTGCCACACCAGGGTGAACACGAACTCCGCGTGGACAGCGACCCGCCGACGAAGAACTACGTTCTGCTGGCTCAGCAGGCGTTTGAGGCCGAGGAGAAGCGCGAGGCGCTGCGTCAGGCACGGCCGGCGTTGGAGAGTCTAACCGACCGACTGTGGACATGGTTGGGCCGCCGCGCGGACGGCCGAATAGACATCAAACTCGGTGGGCCACGCGTGCCTTGGGAGTTGAACAACAAATGCAGCAAGTTGCGATCGGCAGTACAAAAGATAGCGGCGCAGAATGCTGGTGCAACGCAAGCGGTCGACGCCCTCACCGCCCTGCTTAACGTCAGCGGTACAAGCATTGAGTGGAGCTATCTAAACAGTGGCACGCACGACTCGCAACGTGATCATGAATTTGACCGCGCCACAGTGCGCAGAATTGTCGAATCAGTCATGGCATTGGACGACGCACTGGAGGTGCTCCAGAACCGTTGAGCACGCATGGCAAGTCTTACGACATGTGATGTCCCCAAAGGGATGTCAACCCTACCTCACTGCGCTCCGATGGCCACAATGCGATTGTCGCCAAGACGATGTCCGCTTCGGTTCGATAGCACTCGGTCGGCGCACGCGCACTATGAAGTCCCAGCCGGAATCCCGCTCGTCAAATTCCGACACCCGAACTAAACACGTCGAGTCCGATTTCAGTTGCGCCCGATTCCGCTGGTTTTCACTGGCAACTTTGGGCACGAAGTGCCGGGGTCATTCGAGTCGCAAACGCGGACACGGCCGAAAAATCTTGGGCACAGAATGGGCACGAACCGGGCACGGACGGTTTTCGACGACGATTCTCCATCCCTCGAACACGCCGAAAATTGCGACGCGAAGCTCGTTTCTGTGCCCGGTTACCGGGCACAAAAAAGCCCGCATCGATGGCGGGCTGATTCGTCGTAACCAATTGATTTTAAACTGATTTGTTGGTGGCTATAGGTGGACTCGAACCACCGACCTCGGCATTATGAGTGCCACGCTCTAACCGGCTGAGCTACATAGCCATTTCGACAAATTGTACTGCTTTGACCCTGGCATTATGAGTGCCACGCTCTAACCGGCTGAGCTACATAGCCAACTTGAAAAGTTGTACCGCGATGACGGTGGCGGTGAACGCATTCGATCACGTCTCGCCGCTGCCATGCAGGCGGCGCGCATTGTTGGCATCGGGATGCCGGATGTCAAGGAAATAGTCGCGATGCGCACGGCGGAATACATTGAACATCGGCAAGTTTTGTTGTCGCCGCTCGTCGCGCTGTGAAAGAATCGGTTTATTGAATTTTCTGGAGCGGGCCGTGATCGACCCTGACGGCTACCGACCCAATGTCGGGATCGTGTTGATGCACGGAGACGGCCGCCTGTTCTGGGCGCGCCGCGTCGGGCGTGATGGCTGGCAATTCCCGCAAGGAGGCATGAATTCCGACGAGACGCCGATCGAGGCGATGTATCGGGAATTGTTCGAGGAAACCGGGCTGTCGCCGCAGCATGTGGAAGTGCTTGGTTCGACGCCCGGCTGGTTGCGTTATCGCCTGCCGAAGCGCTTTGTGCGGCGGCGCGAACGGCCGACCTGCATTGGTCAGAAACAGGTGTGGTTCCTGCTGCGCATGCTGGGCGAGGAAACCGACGTGCGCCTCGATCATTCTGATCGACCGGAGTTCGACTCGTTCACCTGGGTAGATTACTGGTATCCGATCGACAACGTCGTCGTGTTCAAGCGCGAAGTATACCAGCGTGCGCTGGCGCATCTGGCCGTCGTGGCACGCAAGTTCGGCGTCGAACCGGGGACGATACCGGCACTGGCAGCAGTCGCCGTATTGGCAAACGTTCGCTGAATCGCCGATTCACCTGCTATTGCGAATCACTCGCATTTGCGATTGAATGGCCACCTCGGAGGTTGCCATGTTCGTATGCATCTGCAGTGCAGTCAGTGACCGTCAGGTCGAACGCGCCATCCAGAACGGTGCGGATTCTCTTGATGCGCTCGCCGGAACCACGGGTGCTGGCGCCTGTTGTGGCAGCTGCCGGCCGTTGCTGCTCGACATCATCGAACAGCAGCGTTGCACCATGACACTCGCCGCGTGAGATCGCCGTATGCTGCGCAACCAGTTCACTGAGGAGTACCGGCGATGCGTGGCGATGCAAAGACCATCGAGTTTTTGAACAAGGCTCTGACCAACGAGTTGACCGCGATCAACCAGTATTTTCTGCACGCGAAAATGTTCGCGAACTGGGGCTTCAAGGACATCGCCGCGCATGAGCACGCCGAGTCGATCGACGAGATGAAGCATGCCGACCGCTTGATCGAGCGCATCCTGTTTCTCGAAGGCTTGCCGAATCTGCAACGCCTCGACAAGTTGTTGATCGGCGAAACGCCGCGCGAAGCACTGCAGTGCGATTTGAAACTCGAATTGCAGGCATTGCCCGACCTGAAGGCCGCGATCGCATACTGCGAACAGATCGCCGACTACGTGTCACGCGAACTGTTCGCGGCGATCCTGAAGTCAGAGGAAGAGCATATCGACTGGATCGAGACGCAACTCGCGCTGATGGATCGCCTGGGTGACAACAGCTACCTGCAGACCAAGCTCGGAAAATGAACGCTCAAGGCTGAATTTGCGACAGCAGTTGCCGCAAGTGCAGCGATACGCGCTGGAACTCGTGCAGCAATTGCGCAACCAGCAGCACTGGTTCGCCAATGGTGCCGGAACGTGCACCGTGCTCGATGCGCTTGGCCATGTCCGAGAGCATCAATGCACCGAGATTGGCGCTGGTCGACTTCAGTGAATGCGCAGGCGCAATGAGTCCATCCAGATCATTTGCCGCGGCCGAGCGCTCGAGAATCGATAGCGCGCGCGGTGAATCTTCCAGATACACGCGCACCAGATCGGCGAACTCGGCGCCCATCATGTCGATCAGGTCGTTGACGATCTGCGCATTGATCGGCGTCGAATCGGCGTGCGTCGGGGCCGGTGCGACGACGCTCGGTGGGCGCGCGATCGGCGCCGGTGCCGCGGCCATGGTGCGCGAGACGGCATCCGCCGGTAGCCACTTCTGCAGCATCTGCTCCAGCAGGGAACGATTGAGCGGCTTGCTCATGTAATCGTCCATGCCCGAGGCCAGGCATTTCTCGCGATCGCCGACCATGGCATTGGCGGTCATTGCGACGATCG
>JAYUXS010000505.1:0-2677 GCA_043752845.1 Lysobacterales bacterium
CGCGCTTGCGCGTGATGCCTTGGCTTTCAAGAGCATCGCGCGCAAGCGCGCTCCTACGAACGACAAGATCGAATCAGAGATTTTCGAGCACGTATTCCGCGGCCGACACCTTGAATTCGCCGGGTGCTTCGACGAACAGCTTGCTCACTACGCCGTCTTTCGCGACCAGCGCGAAGCGCTTTGAGCGCATACCCATGCCGAACGCGGTGGCGTCCATTTCCAGGCCGAGCAGCTTGGAAAACGCGCCATTGCCGTCGGCAAGCATCATGATCTCGTCCGGCGCATTCTGGCTCTTTGCCCAGGCTTCCATCACGAAGGCATCGTTCACAGCCAGGCAGGCAACGGTGTCGATGCCCTTGGCCTTGATCGCATCGAGATGGGTGACGTAACCCGGCAGATGCTTCGCCGAGCAGGTGGGCGTGAACGCGCCCGGCACCGCAAACAGCACAACGGTCTTGCCGGCGAACAAATCGTCGGTGCGGATCGCCTGCACGCCATCTTTCAGGTAGTTCAGGGTGGCTGTTGGAATGCGGTCGCCGATGGCAATCGTCATGGTGTTTCTCCGTAGGGTCGGGGCGATGTTGCGAAAGGCTGCGCGTACGCAGACGCACCGATATGCGGTCAGGACACCGTGTTTCAAGGGGCTTGAAGCGAGTCCGGGCATTCACATCTTGAGCGCAACGCGGCATCCCGCTGCGGCCAGACGGAGCAACACCGATGACCCTCATCCGCTACAACACGCAACCCCAAACGCGTCATTTCCAGAACGAGATGAAGCAGTTCTTCAACCATTTCCTGACCCCTGATAGCGATGATCAGAGCAATGTCGTCACCAGCCAATGGCAGCCGCGTGTCGACATCAAGGAAGAGCCCAAGCGCTTCGTCATCGCCGCCGATATTCCGGGTGTCGACCCGAAGGACATCGAGATCCAGATGGAAAAAGGTGTCCTCTCGATCAAGGGCGAACGCACGATCGAGAACAAGACCGAAGACGCCAATTTCACCCGGGTCGAACGCACGCATGGCAGTTTCTATCGCCGTTTCGCGCTGCCCGACACTGCCGATGCCGACAAGATCTCGGCCACGGGTGCACATGGTGTGCTGGAAATCGTGATCCCGAAGAAGCCGGAAACCACGCCACGACGCATCTCCATCAACCACTGATCGCATACGCCAGGTGGCAACGCGAAAGCCCGGCGCTGCTCCGGCAAGCGCTGGGCTTGTGGCCTCGTGTAAGCGATGATGCAGGCCAAGGATTCGGGAATACTGCATGAAATTCAGCGATTACTACGACACCCTGGGCGTGAGCGACACTGCAAGCGGCGACGAGATCAAGTCGGCGTATCGCAAGCTGGCACGTAAATATCATCCGGACGTAAGCAAGGAAAAGAATGCCGAGGAGCGCTTCAAGGCGATCAACGAAGCGCATGAAGTGCTCAAGGACGACGAGAAGCGCAAAGCCTACGACCAGCTCAAACGCAGCGGCTTCCGTGCCGGTGACGACTTCCGGCCGCCGCCGGATTTCGGTCGCGGACAGGACTTCAATTTCGGCGATGAGAATGGCGCGGGCTTCAGCGAGTTTTTTGAGTCGTTGTTCGGTGGTGCCGGTGCGCGGCCACGACGCGGGCCTTCACGGCGCGGACGTGACGTCGAGGCGAAGCTGACGGTTCAGCTGGAAGTCGCACATGCCGGCGGCACTCAGCGTGTGGCGGTGACTCGGCGTGATGGGCCGAAGACACTCGACGTGCGCATTCCGGCTGGCATAGTTTCCGGACAGACGATTCGCCTGGCCGGACAGGGCGAAGCCGGTGCTGCTGGTGCTGGTGATCTGCTGATTACCATTGACATCGCGGCGCATCGTTTCTTCGAACGTGATGGCCGCGACATCGTGCTGCGCTTGCCGGTTGCACCCTGGGAAGCGGCGCTCGGCGCCACGGTCGAAGTGCCGACGTTGGCTGGGAGAGTGAGCCTGCGTATTCCCGAAGGCTCGCAGTCCGGGCGCAAGATGCGGCTACGCGAGAAGGGTATGCCGGGCCCTTCGCCGGGCGATCAATACGTGTTGTTGGACATACAAACGCCGCCCGCATCGACAGATACGGAGCGGCGCTTGTACGAAACGATGCGCGAAGAATTCGGGTCGTTCAACCCGCGCGCGGCGTTCGATGCCTGATTTCAATCACTGATCATTTCGGCATCAGATCATTGATGGTCTGGATCAGTTGCGCTTCGGCAATCGGCTTGGTGACATAGGCCTTTGCCCCTTGGCGCATGCCCCAGACCTTGTCGGTTTCCTGGTCTTTGGTCGTCACCAGAATCACCGGGATATGGCTGGTCTTGGGATCCTTGCTGATCTGCCGGGTGGCCTGGAACCCGTTGAGGTTGGGCATGACCACGTCCATCAGGATCAGATCGGGTAACTCGCGCTTGGCCGCTTCGATGCCTTGTTGGCCATCTTCGGCGGTAATCACGTCATGCCCAAGTTTCTGCACAACGCGGCGCAGGCCTTCGATCTGCGAAGGGGAATCGTCCACGATAAGAATGCGACCCATGGCTTCCTCGTTGCGTTTGTAGTTGATTTCAAATGCGCGTCAGAACTGCACCAAGGTGCGGCCAAACGAGCCACCGGCCAGCATCGTAGCAAAAACGCCGTCCAGTTCGTTGAGCGAAATCGTCTTCG
>JAYUXS010000506.1:0-2671 GCA_043752845.1 Lysobacterales bacterium
GCCATCGCCGCTGCACTTCGATCGCGTGCGCTACGTCAGCGATGAGCAGGCGGCACAACTCGATCCGCGCACCACGGCGCTCGACTTCGGGCCACGCGATCGCGAGTTGCGCTTCGCCGCGCGCCTGTTGTCCTATATCGACCCACTGGCCAACCAGTACCAATACCGGATCGACGGCTTCGATGCCGACTGGGTCGACGGCGGTGCGCTGGCCGAGCGCGTGGTCGCGCGCTTGCCCGCCGGCCGTTTCCGCCTGCACCTGCGCGCCAGCAATGCGCTCGGCATAGGCGCACGCGACGAATTGACCGTGCCGGTGCATGTCGCACCGCCGTGGTGGCGAAGCGGCGTCGCCTATGTCGGCTATGTGCTGCTGACCGCGCTGATGTTTGCGGCGATCCTGCGTGCCAATCGTGCGCGTCTGAAACAGCGGCATGCCATCGAACTCGCCGACGAACGGCGTCGACTCGCCGAGCTCGCGAGCAAAGCCAAGAGCGAATTTGTCGCCACCGTCGGCCACGAACTGCGCACGCCGATGAGTGGCGTCATCGGCATGACCGAATTGCTCGGTGCCACGCGTCTCGACAGCACGCAGCAGCACTACGTCGACACCGTGCTGCGCTCGGGTCAGCACCTGCTGCGGGTGATCAATGACCTGCTTGATCTGTCGCGCGCCGAGTCCGGCAAGCTTGACCTGCATCCGCAACCGGCGGATCTGCACGAGCTGCTGATGGAAGTGCATACGCTCGAAGCGCCCCTGATGCGGGCCAAGGGCATGGCCTGTGAACTCGAGATCGCGCCGGATCTGCCGCGACACTTCAATCTCGATGCGACGCGCCTGCGCCAGATCCTGTTGAACCTGATGAACAACGCGCTCAAGTTCACCGAGCGTGGCGCGATCCGCTTGCGCGCGCAGCGTGACCAAGCATCGGGCATGGTGCGGATCGACGTCGAAGACAGCGGCCCGGGTTTGACCGAAGCCGAGTGCGCGCGTTTGTTCCAGCGCTTCGAACAGACCAGTCTGGGCCAGCGTGCGGGTGGTAGTGGGCTCGGGTTGTCGATCGTGCATCAACTCGCCAGCTTGATGGGTGGTCGCGTCGGCGTGCGTTCGGTGGTCGGTGTGGGCAGTGTTTTTTCAGTCGAATTGCCGCTCGTGGAAGTTGCAGTGCCAGTCGGTGTGAAAGTTGTAGAAGACGCGCAGCCGAGCGACGTCTCTCGACCGCTGGTGGGCCACGTCGTGCTGCTGGTCGAAGACGATGCGGCCACGCGCGAGGTGCTGGCCTCGTTCCTCGAATCGCTCGGTGCCACTGTGCGCAGCGCCGAACAGGCGATGGCCGCGCTGCATCATGCCGATGCCGAGGTGCAGTGGATCTTCAGCGATCTCGATCTGCCGGGAATCGGCGGCCTGCAACTGCTGCCGATGTTGCGTCTTCGCACCGGCCGCCGCACCCTTGCACTCGCGATTTCCGCACGCAATGAGTTGGACACCGAAGCCAGCACGCGCGACGCCGGCTTCGACGCATTCCTGCAAAAGCCGGTGACGCGCGAGGCCTTGCGCGTCGCGGTTCTTGCGGTCGGATCGAAGTGAATTCGGTGCCGAGAACGATCAGCGGAAGCCGGCGGCGTAACCGACGTCGGCAACGTAGTCGACCATCTCGTAGCAAAGCACGATCGCCTTGTCGGCGTCGCTCCAGTAAGCATTGGCCATGCCGCAGTCCTGTGCGTACAGCCGCACCATGGCGTTGCCTTCCGGGAACTTGAATTGTTTGAGCATGTCCGCGAGATCTTCAAGCAACCGCATGTCGCGGACGAGCTGCGCCGCGTCCTGATGGTCCGCTGATTCGGGCGCAACATGGTTCACCGGCACGATGAAGCCGTCAAGCTGTTGTGCGAGTTGTGCCGTCTGACCCTGCAGATTCGCGGACCACGATGCCGCATTCTGCTGCGCTTCCGGGATGCAACTGTCGCGCCGCGCTTGCGGCAGACCGAGTCTTCCCGCCAAGGGGCCCATGGTTTCCGGATCACTGCCGAACAACAGGCAGGCGATCTGGTAGCCGCGTTGCTCGTCGATGCCGTGTTCGTCCCACCACGCCAGCTGCTCGCGCGTCAGCGCACTCGCCTTGGCCGATGCCAGCCACCACTCGACCGCAGCGATCGCGTCGGATCCGTCCTGCTGGCCATCTGGCGACATCCACCAGGTCGCGAAGCGATCGGCGGCGTCTTCCTCACGGCCGAGCACGGGGATGCGATACAGGTCGACAAATCCGTGGCCGGCTTCATGCAGCAACACGAAACGCAAGGTGCCGCGCACGAACTGCTGCAAGGTCACGCTGTCCTTGAACAACGCCTGCGGCGGCGCAAGTCGCACGGGTTCGGCGCGGGCGATGCTCATGAGACCGATGAAGTACAACAACACGAAAAAACGGAAGCATTGAGGCATGAGGAAATCCGGGTCGGAGGGCAGCGTGTGATTCCACAAGTCTGAGGGCGCCACAAGAACGTACATACCCCGCATCCGAGGGGTATTGCACATGTGTTGTCAATGAATCTCGAACAACGCCCGCACATGCGCCGCACCGGCATAAGTGAGTGCAGTGAGGCTGTAGCCGCCTTCGAGTGTGGACACGATTCGGCCCTGGCTGTGGCGATCGGCGAGGGCGACGAATTCGGTGGT
>JAYUXS010000507.1:0-2667 GCA_043752845.1 Lysobacterales bacterium
TTGCTGACGAAATCGATCTCGGCTGCGTCCAGCCATTGCGTGCTGCCGTCTTCGACGTAGAGATTGAAGCCGTTGCAGGCCAGCATCCACTCGCGGCCACTCAGGTCGGCGGGCTCGCAGAATTCGAGGCGACAGTCGGCCTTTGCGGTGCCCGGATACACGGCCGCGAGGCGGATGCCCATGCCGTCGACGCCCTGGCCTTCGAGGATGCGGCGGAAATGAACTTGTGCGGATTCAGAGATGGAAATCACGTGGTATGCCCGATCATGGATGGCTTGACGGTTTCAGCGAAGACGATATGGTGCCGCGCATGGCAGCCACAAGACAGGGAATTCAACATGAACAAGTCCATCGCGACGCTCGCATCCGCGCATTGCAAGCCGAGGAAAGGCGCCGAGCATGCGCTCAGCCGCAATGAGGCCACGCAAACGCTTGCGTTGTTGCCAGGTTGGGCGATTTCCGACGACACCGCCTTCATCAGCAAGGATTTTCGCTTTCCCGACTTCCATCGCACCATGGCCTTTGTCAACGCCATCGCCTTTATCGCCCATGCTGAGGATCATCATCCGGACATGGAAATCGGCTTTGGCCATTGCCTGATCCGGTTCAACACGCACGACGTCGGCGGCTTGTCGGAAAACGATTTCATCTGCGCGGCCAAGGTCGAGGCGCTGGGCGGCCATGCTGCGCGCTGAGCACCAGACGCGCGGGCACTTGCACCAGAGGTGATCGCACACCAGACTAAGCAGCATTAGTCCACAGGAGTGCAAGTGGTGAAAGCGGTCAATATGCACGAAGCAAAGACCCACCTGTCGAGGCTCGTCGATCGCGCCGCAAAAGGGGAGCCATTCATCATAGCCAGGGCCGGCAAGCCATTGGTCAAGGTCATTGCTGTCGATTGGCCGTCGCCCGCAAAAATTCAACGGATTGGCTTCATGCAGGGCGAAATCAAAGTGCCGGAAGATTTCAATGACATGGGCCAGCACCAAATCGAGAGCATGTTCGGAATAGCGGAATGAAACTGTTGCTCGACACCCAGATATTGCTTTGGGTTGCAGCAGGGTCGAAACGGCTACCGCATGCGGCAATGGAACTGATCGACGACCCGGCCAATGAGCCATTGTTCAGTGTCGCGAGTCTTTGGGAAATTGCGATCAAGCGGGGCCTTGGCCGCGAAGACTTCGTTGTCGATCCACGTGTGTTGCGTCGCGGATTGGTCGACAACGGATACCAGGAACTTGTTGTCGTCAGCGAGCACGCTGTATCCGTCGATGCGTTCCCGTTGCTGCACAAGGATCCCTTCGATCGGCTCTTGATCGCGCAGGCGTTGGTTGAAGGCATCACCCTGTTGACCGCTGACGCAACGGTCGCCCGATACTTGGCACCGATTAGACTTGTGTGATCGCCCACACACGTCGGCGCTGGCTGGCTACTTCGCTCAATCTCGAGACCAGGCGGCCAACACCGTCGCCAGTTCCGGCGCCAGCGGCGCCTGGAACAGGTAATCGCGTGGCGGTTCGCCGACCTGGAAGCCGAACTCGGCGGCATGCAGAAACAACCGCTTCAGCCCGAAGGTTTTTTTGGCGGACTGATTGGCGGCGTTGTCGCCGTACTTGTCGTCGCCGAGCACCGGATGACCGAGGTGTTGCGCATGGACGCGAATCTGGTGCGTGCGCCCGGTTTCGATGATGACCTCGACATGGGTTGCGTCACGCAATCGCTCGATCACCTTGAATGTGCTGCGCGACGGTTTGCCGTCCTCGTCGACCGTGACCATGCGCTCGCCGCCCTGGAGCACGTTTTTCGCCAGCGCGACGTCTACGAACATCTTGTCTTTCGGCAAGCGCCCGGCAAGCAGGGCGAAATAGCGCTTGCGGATGCGGTTCTCGCGGATTTCGGTCTGCAGTTGGGTCAGGGCCGGACGGCGTTTGGCGAAGACCAGCACGCCGCTGGTGTCGCGATCGAGACGATGCACCAGTTCGAAAGCTTCGTCCGGTCGCGCCTGGCGCAGCAGTTCGATGGCGCCGAAACTGATGCCCGAACCGCCGTGCGCGGCGATCCCGCTCGGTTTGTTGAAGACGAGGTAGTGCCGATCCTCGAACACGATCCAGTTCGGGACTTCGCGGAGCAGTTTGTCTGGTGCGATGCCGGGATCGCGCGGCTCCGGCACGCGTACCGGCGGCAGACGTAACATGTCGCCAGTGGCGATGCGCGTGTCCGGTTTGCAGCGTTTGCCATTGATCCGCACCTGTCCGGTGCGGAGCAGCCGGTAGACATGCGTTTTCGGCACGCCCTTGAGGGTGTTGAACAGGAAATTGTCGAGGCGCTGGCCATCGCGATCTTCGGCAATCGTCAGCATCTGCACCGACGGCAAAACGGCTTCATTGGCCACGGGCAGCCTCGGGTTTGCGGGATTGGTCATCGGTGGCTAGAATCGGGCGGCGATTAGCGTCGAAAACGGGCTTCGATCAATGACTTGACGAAGCCGTTTATCGCGCCTGCCGCGGCGGGGGTGGCGGGAATGATGCAGCGACGAAAACGTCCTGCACCCGGGCATCGTATCCGAGCAGCAGGCTCTTGCGGATAGTGCGAAGGCACAACCGCCTCGGTGTGACGACCACCGACCGGCCAGGATTCGGGCCGGAGCCGACCGAACCAACACCGTAG
>JAYUXS010000508.1:0-2666 GCA_043752845.1 Lysobacterales bacterium
CGGCGCTGTCCGGGATCAGTCGCAAACCACTTGCCGCAGCGAGTTTGCCGAAGCCACCGAGCAGACTCGAACCGGCCAACACTTTCACGCCGGCACCGCCGCCTTCGCCAGCCTTGAGTACTTCGGCCGCGGCCTTGCCTTCCGGGAAGGCGAGGTTCTGTTCGACAATCATCGAACGTCGCAGCGGAATCGAGAACAGCACGCCGAGCAAGCCGCCGAGTCCGGCGATCGCCAATACCCAGCCGTATTTGAATTCGGTCCAGTAGCCGAGCATCACCAGCGCCGGTACCGTGAAGATCACACCGGTCGCGATCGACGAACCGGCCGAGGCGCCGGTCTGCACGATGTTGTTCTCAAGGATGTGGCCGCCGCCAAGCGCTCGCAATACCGCCATCGACACCACCGCCGCAGGAATTGCCGAGGCGATCGTCAATCCCGCGAACAGGCCGAGATAGGTGTTCGCCGCAGCGAGGATCATTGCCAACAGCACCGCCAGCACGATGGCGCGAACAGACAATTGCGGTGCTGCGGATGCGCTCATGCGATTCTCGGCGTCTGGAAAGATTGTCCGACCATAGCGAAGCCGGCGCCGTGCTGCCTAGTGGGTCAGGCGCGTGAGTGGTAGTCGCCTTCGATCACCCATTTGTAGCTGGTCAGTTCTTCGAGTCCCATCGGGCCGCGTGCATGGATGCGCTGGGTCGATACGGCGACTTCGGCGCCGAGACCGAGTTGGCCGCCGTCGGTGAAGCGCGTGCTCGCATTCCAGTAGACGGCGGCGGAATCGACGCGTTCCAGAAAGTCCTGCGCCAGCGCCGCGTCTTCGGTCAGGATGCCGTCCGAGTGACCGCTGGAATGCGCGTCAATATGGGCGATCGCGGCGTCCAGCGACTCGACGATTTTCAGGCCGAGCACGAGCGACAGCCATTCGGTATCGAAGTCGTCCGGACCGGCTGCATGCACGCGATCGCGCCACTGCGGTGTGTCGACCAGGGCGCCATCGAGCACCGCCAGCGCCTCGGCATCGGCGCGGAAACTGACGCCGTCGGCAGCGAGCGTACGCTCAATCTCGGGTAACACGCGAGCGGCGACGGCGCGATGCACGAGCACGGTGTCGAGCGCATTGCACACGGTCGGGCGCTGCACCTTGGCGTTGCGGATGACGGCGACAACGCGATCGAGGTTCGCGTGCGCGTCGATGTACAGATGGCAGATGCCGATGCCGCCGGTGATCACCGGCATGCGCGCGTGTTCGCGGCAGAACGCATGCAGGGTTGCACCGCCGCGCGGGATGATCAGATCGATGCAGTCATCGAGTTTCAGCAGACTCAGCACATGCGCGCGATCGGTCGATTCAATCAGGCTGATCGCGGCTTCCGGCAATCCGGACTGCGCGAGCGCCGCCTGCACGATCACCGCGAGCGCGCGATTCGTCGCGTTCGCTTCCTTGCCGCCGCGCAACACCGCGGCATTGCCGCTCTTGATCGCGAGTGCGGCGACATCGACGCTGACATTCGGGCGCGACTCGTAGATCACGCCGAGCACGCCGATCGGCACGCGCCGGCGGTGCATACGCAAGCCATTCGGCAGCACGCGTTCGTCGAAGCGCGCGGCAAGCGGGTCGGGCAGATCGATCAGGCTGCGCACATCTGCGGCGAGTGCCTGGATGCGCGGTGCATCGAGACGCAAGCGATCGAGCATGGCCGTATCCAGCCCGGCGGCGCTGCCGGCATCGAGATCGATGCGATTTGCGGATTCGATGGCGCCGATCGATGCGATCAGGCGATCGGCAAGTGCTGCCAGTACCTGTTGCCGTTGCGCGTGCGGTGCACGCCGCAGCGACTGCCAGGCATTGCGGGTCGCGCGTGCGAGTTCGTGAATTCGGGCGGTGTCGCTCACCACATCACCAGGTTGTTGCGGTGGATGAATTCGGGGCCGTAGTCGTAGCCGAGGATGGCGGCCACATCGGTCGAGCGTTTGCCGGCGATGCGGCGCAGTTCGTTCGCTGCGTAATTGGCGATGCCGCGTGCATGCACCTTGCGGGCGTCATCGCAGACATCGACCGTGTCGCCGCGGTCGAACTCGCCATCGATATCGCGCACGCCGACGCCCAACAGGCTCTTGCCGGACTTCAGCGCGTTGATGGCGCCGGCATCGACGCGCACGCCGACGCCATCGCGCAGGCCGGCAAGGATGTAGCGGCTGCGCGCATCGAGTGGCGCCGAGACCGCGCTGAAGCGTGTGCCGATCGCCGCACCATCGACCATTGCCGTCAGCTTTTCCGGTTCGCGGCCGTCGGCGATGATCACCTCGGCGCCATTGCGGCGTGCGATCTCGGCGGCTTTCAACTTGGTCAGCATGCCGCCGGTGCCGAGCGTGCCGGCGCTGCCGCCTGCCGCCTGCCAGATCGCCTGGGGTATGTCGGCGTCGTCGACGCGTTCGATCAGCCTGGCCGCTGGGTGCGTGCGTGGATTCGCGTCGAACAACCCGGTCTGATCGGTCATCAGCACCAGCAGGCGTGCGTCGACCAGGGACGACACCAAGGCCGAGAGTTGATCGTTGTCACCGACACGGATTTCCTCAGTCGCGACCGTATCGTTCTCGTTGACGATCGGCACGACGTCGGCGGCGAGCATCGCTTCGAAGGCGTTGCGTGCATTCAGATAGCG
>JAYUXS010000509.1:0-6304 GCA_043752845.1 Lysobacterales bacterium
GATGCCGAAGCGGTTCTTGATCGCCGCCTTCACGGTGTCGGCGTCGGCGCGCTTGTTTTCGGGTCCGATGCGCACGCGGAACAACTCGCCGGCTTCGCCATTGATCTTCTCGACGAATGCGGCGAACCCGGCCTGACGCAACTGGTCGCGTTTGGCCGTGGCTTCGGTCTCGACCTTGAATGCACCCACTTGCACCGCCCATACCGAGGCGGTCGCGGTACTGCGCGCGGCAGGCGGCGCATCGGCCGCCGGCGTGTCGTCGACTTCATTGATGCTTGGCTGAAGATCCGCACGCATGCCCTTGATGGCTAGTCTGGCGGACTCGGCTTGACCCCGCGACGCGTACGGACCGACGCGCAAACGCGTCGCGCTCTGGCCATTGACCGCGACTTGATCGCTGATCACGTTGTAACCGGCAGCGCGCAACTGTGTCGCAAGACCCTGAGCGTTGGCCGTATTCGAGTAACTGCCGAGCGCAAGCAGGAAGCGGCCGTTTGCCGCAGTCTCGAGACCGGGCGGGGTGGCAGTGACCGGTCCGGCAACCGGTGCCACGTCGGCTGGCATTGCATCCGCCGCCATGGCCGGCGGAGCCTCAACCGGGGCGATCGCCGAATCGACCGTGCCTGCCTCGGCGGGGGCTTGCACGATTTCGCCAGACACCGCGTCGACGCGCGCCGCAGCGTTGGTGTCGATGGTCGCAAGCGCATCTGGTTCGGAGGGCGGCGGCGTGACGACACCGATGGCATCGGCAACCCCGGTGGCCGGCGGTGGACGGATGGCGATCTCGCGCGTTTCGAAGTCGCGCTCCGGCATGCCGGGGATGACCAGTGGCAAGGTCTCGGAATTACTGCGATTCGAACCGTCGAGCAACATCGGCACGAAAATGATGGCAAGCACGATGAGCACCGCGGCACCGATCAGCCGCTTTTGCAAAGTCGAATCCATGATCAACCGTCCCGCGTCACGAAAGGCGCGGAGTATACGTGCGTCGCCGCCACCGCGACGCGTCAGTTTGCTGGCGCGTCACTTCCGTTCAGCGCCGCGGCCAGTGCCGCAACCAGATAGAACGAACCGAACACCAGGACACGATCACCGCACTGCGACGCCTGCCGCGCAGCTTCAAGTGCCGACATCGGGTCGGAATGGGTGCTGCAGCCAGCATCGTCGATCATGGCGCGTGCGCGCTCGCGCAGTTCGTCGGCGCGCAGACCGCGTGCGGTCAGGGCATCAAGCCCGGCGATGTGCCAATGCTGCACGCGCGACATCAGCGGCTCGACGATGCCGGCGATGTCCTTGTCGCCAAGCGCCGAGAACACCGCGCGCGTGCGCCGCGGGTGGCGCCTGAGCCAGTCCGCCAACACCCGTGCCGCCTGCGGATTGTGGGCGACATCGACGACCGTCTCGACGGTGCCGGGGATGATCTGCAGACGCCCCGGCAGATGCGCTTCGATCAAGCCCACGCGCACAGCGCGAAACGGCAGCGACAAGCGCTCACGCAAACTCATCAAAGCGGCGATCGCGGCGGCCGCATTGAAGTGCTGGATCGGCGCATTCAGTCCGGGATGCGGCAATCGCAAACTGGTGCCGGCACCGATCCAGCGCCAATCGTCGGTGTCGACTTCGATGCGGAAATCATGTCCCAGACGAATCGGGTGTGCGCCGATGCGTTCTATTTCGCGCAGCACCGACTCCGGCGGATCGAGTTCGCCGATCACGGCCGGCGCACCGGCGCGGAAAATGCCGGCCTTCTCGACGCCGATGGATTCGCGGGTATCGCCAAGCAGCGCCTGATGATCGAGATCGATCGTGGTCACGATCGCGACATCGGCATCGAGCAGATTCACCGCGTCGAGGCGACCGCCAAGCCCCACTTCGAAGATTGCGACATCAAGCGCCTGCGCCGCGAAAATCTGGATCGCCGCAAGCGTCGTATATTCGAAAAAAGTCAGGTGTGTGTCGGCGCGGGCGGCTTCGACTTGCTCGAAAGCCGCGACGATGGCGGTATCCGTGGCTTCAACGCCGTCGACGACGATGCGCTCGTTGAATCGGAACAGATGCGGTGAAGTGAAGGCACCGACGCGATGTCCGCCGGCGCGCAACATCGCATGAAGGAACGCGACGGTCGAACCTTTGCCGTTGGTACCAGCGACGGTGATCACGATCGGTGCCGGACGCAGGCCGCCGAGCGCGGCATGGACGCTGCGAACGCGCGTCAAGCCGAGTTCGATGTGCTCGGGATGCACTCGGATCAGTCGGGCCAGCCATGCTTCCAAGAAATCCATGCGCTCCTGGTCTGCACCCTTTTGGGTGCTGTTCTGTGAACCAGTTCAAGCAAGCGCTGTGCCCGATCACCCGGAAACAATGCAAAGCTTTGTCGCCCTCAGACCCGCGGCGTTCGTTGATCCCGCGGCAATCAGCCTGCAATCGCGCGCGGCTGCCGCATCAGAAGATTCAGCAGGTCGGCGAGCTTGTCGCGCATCTGGCGGCGATCGACGATGAGATCGATGGCGCCATGCTCGATCAGGAACTCGCTGCGCTGAAACCCCTCGGGCAAGGTCTCGCGCACGGTTTGTTCGATCACGCGCGGCCCGGCGAAGCCGATCAAGGCCTGCGGCTCACCGATGTTAATGTCGCCCAGCATCGCGAAACTGGCGGACACACCACCGGTGGTCGGATGCGTCATCACCGAGATGAACGGCAGTCCGACCTCGCGCATGCGCGCAAGCGCCGCCGCGGTCTTCGCCATCTGCATCAGCGAGTAGAGCCCTTCCTGCATGCGCGCGCCGCCCGAAGCCGAGAAACAGACCAGCGGCATGCGATGCGCCAGGCAATGCTCCGCGGCCAGCGTGAAGCGTTCACCGACCACCGAACCCATCGAGCCAGCCATGAACGCGAACTCGAATGCACAGGCTGCCACCGGCATACCTTTCAAGCGGCCGTGCAGGGCGATCAGGGCATCGGTCTCGCCGGTCAGTTTTTGCGCCGCCAGCAGTCGATCCTTGTATTTCTTCGAGTCCTTGAACTTCAATGCGTCTGCTGGCGCAAGCTCGGCGCCGATCTCGGTGCCGGTGCCCTCATCCAGGAACAATTTCAGACGCTCACGCGCGCCGATCGGCATGTGGAAACTGCACTTCGGGCAAACCTGCAGATTCGCCTCAAGCTCGGGCTGGTAAAGCACCGCGCCACATCCTTCGCACTTGCCCCAAAGGCCTTCGGGCACCTTGCGCTTGTCGCCACCCTGGGTGCGGATGCGCTTGGGCATCAACTTCGACAGCCAGCTCATCGGATCGCCGTCACTGATCGGTGGGTGGATGTCATGGTCAACCTCGGTTTTGCGGGTGCCGGAATGCGATGGAGATCTGGCCATTACGCGGCCTCCATGGACTGCACCGTGTCGATCGCGTGGCGCAAGGGTTGCAGGAAATCGCGGGCGATTTGTTGCGCTTGCGATGTGCTTGTCGCGAGCGCCAATTGTTCGACCAGGGCGCTGCCAACCACCACGGCGTCTGCATGCACGGCGAGCGCCGCTGCATGCGCCGGCGTCTTGACGCCAAAACCGACGGCGATCGGCACGTGCACGCGCTTGCGCAACTCGTCGAGCTTGCTGCCGACATCGGCCGTCACCAGCAGATCGGCACCGGTGATGCCGGCGAACGACACGTAGTAGATATACCCCTGTGCAAGTGCGCCCATCGATGCCAACCGTTCCAGCGTGGTCGTCGGCGATGCCAGAAACACCTGGTCCAGGTCGTGCCGAGCGAGGATCGGTCGCACGCTGTCGGCCTCTTCGGGTGGGCAATCGACGATCAACAGTCCGTCGACGCCAGCGCTCTTGGCCGCGCCCGCGAATTTCTCCCACCCGTAAAATTCAACCGGATTCAGATAGCCCATCAGCACCAAAGGCGTGGTTGCATCCCTGGTCCGGAACTGGCGCACGATCTCAAGGCAACGGTCGAGGTTCATGCCGCGTTCGAGCGCACGCTCGCTCGACTTCTGGATCACCGGGCCGTCGGCCATCGGGTCGGAAAACGGCATGCCGAGTTCGATCAGGTCGGCACCGGCCGCCACAAGCGCATGTAGCACATCGGCCATCCAGTCCGGATGCGGATCTCCAGCGGTCACGAAAGGCACCAGGCCACAACGATTTCCGGATTTGAGTGCGGCGAAGCACGCTTCGATTCGGCGCGCGCTCACAGCGACATGCCTTCGCGTTTCGCGATCGTGTAAATGTCCTTGTCGCCGCGACCGGACAGGTTCACGAGGATCAACTGGTCCTTCGGCAATTCGCGCGCGAGCTTGATGCCTTGCGCCACCGCGTGGCTGGATTCGAGCGCCGCGAGGATGCCCTCCGAGCGCGCCAGTTGGTGGAAGGCCGCCATCGCTTCGGCATCGGTGACGCCGACGTATTGCGCGCGTCCGATGTCCTTCAGCCAGGCGTGTTCCGGACCGACGCCGGGATAGTCGAGTCCGGCCGAGACCGAATGCGTTTCACGGACCTGACCCTGTTCATCGCACAACAGATAGGTGCGATTGCCGTGCAGCACACCCGGACGACCGGCGACCAGTGAGGCCGCGTGCAGACCCGAGTCGATGCCCTCGCCCGCCGCTTCGGCGCCAATGATCGCGACCTCGCGATCGTTGAGGAACGGATGAAACAGCCCGATCGCATTCGAGCCCCCACCGACGCAGGCGACCAGGGCATTCGGCAAGCGTCCGTAACCGGCAAGCATCTGCGCACGCGCTTCGCGGCCGACGACGGCATTGAAGTCACGCACCATGGCGGGATACGGATGCGGTCCGGCCACGGTACCGATGATGTAGAAGGTGTGCGCGACACTCGTGACCCAGTCGCGCAAGGCTTCGTTGAGCGCATCCTTCAGCGTCTTCGAACCACTGGTCACCGGCACCACCGTCGCCCCCAGCAACTTCATGCGATAGACGTTGATCGCCTGGCGCTCGATATCGGTCGCACCCATGTAGACGACGCATTCCAGGCCCAGACGCGCTGCGACCGTGGCGCTGGCGACGCCATGCTGGCCAGCGCCAGTCTCGGCGATGATGCGGGTCTTGCCCATGCGGCTCGCGAGCATCGCCTGGCCGATGGTGTTGTTGATCTTGTGCGCACCGGTGTGATTCAGGTCTTCGCGCTTGAGCAGGATTTGCGCACCACCGACAGCTTTCGACAGGCGCTCGGCGTGATAGATCGGACTTGGCCGACCGACATAGTGGCGGTAATCGTGGTCGAGTTCGGCGATGAAGTCGGGGTCGTGCTTCAGTTTCGCGTAGGCATCGGCCAACTCGGCCAGCGGTGCCATCAGGGTGTCCGCGACGAAACGACCACCATAAGGCCCGAAGTGCCCACGCGCGTCAGGCATGGACATCAGGTCGTCGGGGCGTGGCATGGATTCAATCGGTTCGAGCACGGATGACCTCATCGGTGAAGCGTTGCATTTTTGCATGATCCTTGATGCCGGGCGCTGATTCGATCCCGGAAGAGACATCGACGGCGAACGGCCGCACCCGACGCACGGCGTCGAACACCGTTTCCGGCGTCAGCCCGCCAGCGAGCACGACAGGTGCCGGCACGCTGGCGGGAATCCGTGCCCAGTCGAAGCCGCGCCCACTGCCGCCGCTCTGGCTATCGCCATGGCTATCGAACACGAAGCCAGAACAGCCGGAGCCGGCGAACGATCGCAAAAAAGGCGTCAGTGCGGCGTCATCGAGCGCACCCATGGGCACGGCCTTGAGCCAGCGGCGTTGAAAACCGGCACAGAACGCCGCCGCTTCGTCGCCATGAAATTGCGCGAGAAGACGCGTCGACAGCCCCAGCACCTGCGCGATTTCAGCTGCATCGTTGTTGCGAAACAATGCCACCGGCGTGACGAAAACGGGCAGCGCCTCGATCAAGGCCGCGAGCTGCGCCCGTTCAATCCGACGCGGGCTGACTGCAGCAAAAATGAAACCGATCGCGTCCGCGCCGGCATTCGCCGCTGCACGCACGTCTTCGACACGGGTAACGCCGCAAAACTTGATGCGCGTTCTCAGCGACAGAGTTCTCACAGGCTGACCTCGTCGGGCAAACCGAATCGCGCTTCGTAGCGTGGCCCGAGGAAGACCAGGCCTTCCGGTGGCGCGGTGACGCCGGCCAGGGTGCGGTCGCGGGCGGCCAGAACCTCGGCAATCCAGATTTCCGGCCGTTCGCCATGGCCGACCTTGATCAGACTGCCCATGATGTTGCGCACCATGTGATGCAAGAACCCATTGGCTTCGATGTCCATGACGATGCGATCGGCGTCGCTGCGAA
>JAYUXS010000510.1:0-2650 GCA_043752845.1 Lysobacterales bacterium
ATGTCGCGTGAAGGTCATTACCGGTCGGTCAGCGTTGCGTTTTTCTGTCCGGACCGCGCTACCTACGACGCCGTGCATCAGGAATTGCGTGCGCATCCTGCGGTGAAATGGACGCTCTAGCGACACGCGCAGTGACGCTGCGTGCCCTCGGGCGCCAGGCCTATGAACCGGTCTGGCGCGCCATGCAGGCGTTCACCGATGCCCGTGATGCATCGACACCGGACGAGCTGTGGGTGCTCGAGCACGACCCGGTGTTCACGCTCGGCCAGGCCGGCAAGTGGGAGCACGTGCTGTTGCCGGGCGACATTCCGGTCGTACCGGTCGATCGCGGCGGACAGGTGACCTATCACGGCCCAGGCCAGATCGTCGCGTACCCGCTGTTCGACCTGCGTCGCCTCGGCATCAGTGTGCGCGAGCTGGTGAACCGCATCGAACAGGCGATCATCGACACGCTGGCGAACTACGACATCCGTGCTGTCCGCCGCGAGCGTGCACCCGGCGTTTATGTCGGTGAGGCGAAGATCGCCGCGCTCGGTTTGCGCGTACGGCGCGGGTGTTCGTTCCATGGTCTGGCCTTCAATGTCGGCATGGATCTGGAGCCGTATGCACGCATCAATCCTTGTGGCTATCAAGGGCTTGCAGTGACTCAGGTGTTAGACTGCGGCGGTCCCGGCAGCGTGTCGGTGGTGGCGGCAGACCTGATTGCCGCGCTGTGCACGCAGTTTGGCTTTGTCGCTGCGCTGGGCGCACCGCAGATCCCCGAATCTATTGCCGAGAGTGACCGAGACCGCTGATGTCTGAGCCCGCGCCGAGCAAATCCATCCCGCTGAATCTGCTTGAGTCGGGTCCGCTCGTGCCCGGTGCGCGCCAAGTGGCGCGCGACAAGATCGCGCGCAATCCGGTGACCTTCGACGCCGACCAGCCGCTGCTGCGCAAGCCGGACTGGATCCGCGTGCGTCTGCCGAGCAGCAATGCCGTGCAACTGTTGAAGGTCAAGCTGCGCGAAAACGCGCTGGTGACGGTCTGCGAAGAAGCGAGTTGCCCGAACATCCACGAATGCTTCGCGAAAGGCACCGCGACCTTCATGATCCTCGGCGAAGTGTGCACGCGTCGTTGCTCGTTTTGCGATGTGGCGCATGGCCGTCCGAAGCCGCCGGATGCAGACGAGCCGCACAAACTCGCGGCCACCATCCGTGACATGGGCCTGCGCTACGTCGTCATCACCTCGGTCGACCGCGATGACCTCAGCGACGGCGGGGCCGCGCATTTCGCCGCCTGCATCCGCGCCACGCGCGCCGCCAGCCCCGAGATCCGCATCGAGATCCTGACGCCCGATTTTCGTGGCAAGGGTCGTGTCGAGCGCGCGCTTGCGGCCCTGGCCCAAGACCCGCCCGACGTCTTCAACCACAACCTCGAGACCGTGCGCCGGGTTTACCGCGAGGTGCGTCCGGGCGCGGACTACGACTGGTCGCTGCGGCTGTTGCAGCAGTTCAAGCGCGAGCATCCGACGGTGCCGACCAAGTCCGGCATCATGCTTGGCCTCGGTGAAACCCGCGACGAAGTGATCGACGCCATGCGTGATTTACGCGCCCATGACGTCGACATGATCACGATTGGCCAATATTTGCAGCCGTCGAAGCACCACCATCCGGTACTGCGTTACTGGACACCGGACGAATTCCGCGAATTGGAACAAATCGGCACGACTTTGGGCTTCAATCATGTCGCCTCGGGCCCGCTGGTGCGTTCGTCCTATCATGCCGATGAAATGGCGCATCAGGCCGGCTATGCCTGATGGCACCGGTTGAAACTAATCGACTGCATTAACGTCTCAGTTGTCCAACCTTGTTTGGGAAAAACCATGAATCATCGATTGATCGCTGCGCTTGTGTTGATCGTTGCGCCGTTTGGCGTGGCCCTCGCGAAACCCGAAGCTGTGGCGCTTGTGTACAAGCCGAGCAACGATCAAGCGCAAGCTGCGGTGTGGGCGACGCGTTTCTTGACGCGCTTCCACTACAAGCGTGTGCCGCTCGATGATGCGATGTCGGCGACGATCTTTGATCGCTATCTCGATTCGCTCGACGGCGACAAGCTGTTCTTCACCGCCGCCGATGTGGCCGAGTTCAAGGTGTTCAGCGACCAACTCGATGATGCCATCTTCGACCAGCAGCTGGACGCGCCGTTCGATGTCTATCAGCGTTACATCAAGCGCGTCAGCGAGCGCACTGCGCATGCGCGCAAGCTGCTTGTCGGTGGGTTTGATTTCACCAAGGACGAAGCCTATCGCTTCGAGCGCAAGGAAGCTGCGTGGCCGAAGGGCCAGGTCGAGCTTGACGAGATCTGGCGCCAGCGTGTCAAGAACGACTGGCTGCGGCTGAAGCTCGCTGGGCGTGACGATGCCGGCATCCGCGAGACGCTCGACAAGCGCTACGAGGGCTTCGACAAGCGCTTGCGTGAACTCGACGGCAATGACGTATTCCAGAGTTTCATGAACGCCTATTCTTCGGCGATCGAGCCGCATACGAACTACATGTCGCCGCGTACCTCGGAAAACTTCAATATCCAGATGCGCCTGTCGCTGGAAGGCATCGGCGCCGTGCTCAATCGCGAGGACGAATACACGACGATTTTCCAGATCGTCAAAGGCGGC
>JAYUXS010000511.1:0-2649 GCA_043752845.1 Lysobacterales bacterium
CGCCGAGTCGTACTTTGGCGCCTCGACAAACTTGCTGAAGCTGAAACTTGCGTCGCCCGCAGTCATCGCCTGACTGCTGAGTTTGGAGGTCGCTTCACCTTTGCGATATTCGAGATCGGAATCATCGACGCCCTTAGCGCTGACATGCCCCATCTGCTCGGCATAGACCTCGACGTACCAGATGGTGTCGAGCTGAGCGATGTCGACGCGCTCATGCACCAGCCAACCGATGACACCGAGTCCGGGGAAATGCTTGGTGCCGGACAAGGCTTCGCGCAAGGGAGCAGCTTCGACGAAACGCCAGTGCGCCGGCACCACGAGTTCGGCACCGGTATCGGAGAGCAGGAGCTTGCCCTGATGCTGTTTCAGCTTGGCGGCACGCTGCGGCCAACTGGCGATCACCTCGGCGGCATTTGCGGCATTGGCTTCGCTCTGCTGCTGGAATTCAGTCACCTTTTTTTCATACGCCGTCGCCGACGCCTGGCGCGTACTTTCGTCGGCATAACCCCAGAACCATACGGCGATCACCAGACCGACCACGGGGATGGTGATGTCGAACTCGGAACCGCGATTCTTGTAAGCAAAATAACCGAGCGGCAACAGCGCGGCATAAGCGACCAGATTCTGCCCGGTGGCGCTTGCGAGGCCGATGCCGATCAGCGGCAACGCGGCGACGACGAGTCCGCGCCACAAGGCCAGACGTGCGGCGGTAATGCCGGCCCAACCGGAGAGCGCCAACAACGCGATCGAAGCGATCATCAACATGCGTGCACCTCAGATGCGTTCGAGTTTGGCAATCGCGGTTTTCTTCAGCGTCATCAACGCCGCGCCACCACGCTGTTGCACGTTCAACTGCAATTCGTTGCCCTTCACGGCCTTGACTTCGCCCTGCCAGCTGACGCCGTTGTATGTCCGCAATTTCACCCAGTGGCCGACGAGTTTGGACAGGTCTTCGAACACGATCGGCCCGACGGCCGGCAGATCTGGCGGTGGCGCGACAGCCACGGCTGCTGGTTCGGCCACGACCGGTTCGGCCACAGGCGCGATGACTTCGCCCGGCACCACCGGCAATCCGGTCAACGGATCAATCAGCGGCTGCCCATCCGGCCCGAGACCCTGAAGTGCGAGTTCGTCGATCTCGGCCTGGGTCGGTCCGTAACGTTCGCGGACGATTTCCTCGACGCGCTTTTCGTCTTCATCGAGCGATTGCGCGCAGGCGGCAAACGGCGCGGCGACCAGCGGCAACAAGATCATCAGTAACGGCAGCAACAGGCGCATACGCCTTCCCCAGTGAATCGATGCCGATAGGCTAGCGCAGGTTGGTGACGCTGCGCATGCGCGGCCGTTTTCAGTCGATGTCGTCGCCGATCCAGCGCGACAGTTCGTGCTTGATGCCATGCCCGTAGCGGTTGAGCCAGTCGCGCTGTTGTTCGAAATCGGGGTCGACTGCGGCGACGCGCGCCCAGAAGCGCGGGCCGTGATTGCGCACCCAAAGGTGTGCCATCTCGTGCACCACCACGTATTCAAGCGCTTCGGGTGGCGCCAGCATCAGCGACAAATCGAGGTTCATGCGCCCTCCGCCACTGAGGCTGCCCCAGAGCGTGCGCATCGACTGGAAGCGCAGGGCGCTCGGCTGCTTGCCGATCTTCAACGCGTAATACGCCGACAGCCGCGCCACTTCGCGGCGCATCTCGCGTAACAGAAAAGCGCGCATGGCGCGCTGGCTGATGCGCAGGCAATCGTCATGCCCCAGATCAAGCGAAAAATCGAAACGGCCGGGTGCCACTGCGATGCGCGGAAAGCGATCCTGATGCCACAACACCGGCAACTGCACGCCGCGAAAAGTAAAAGTCTCGGCGCGCCCCGGAACCGGTGGTGCCAGCTTGCGCCCGGTCAGTTCGAGTTCGCGCAGCTTCTTCTGCAGCCAGCCGGCGTGTTCGCGCAAGAAGGCGCGCAACGTCGCCGGATGCGTGCCCTCGGGTGCCGAAACCCGTGGCCCACCGGCGCCGACACTGAGCGACATGCGCCGCGCGCGCGGATGGGTGTGTGCGCGCACACGGATCATGCGGCCATTCGGCCCTTCCAGTTCGACGATGTCAGACGGGGACTGCGGCATGCCATGTTTCTCGTTGCCCTTATGCTCGACGGCGCGACGACCTCAAGCGGTTTGCGGTCGCGGCACGCCGAACAGGCCCTCGATCCTAGCGAGCAATCGCGCCACTTCGCCACTCATCAGCACAAATCGTGCATCGAGCTCGGCCTTGGCCGAATCGCGGTCGCCTTTTTCCATTTGTTCAACAGTGATATCGAGCAGCTTGAACTTGCGCACGGTGAGGGTGTCGTCGAGCACGAAACGCATCCGTTCCTCGAAGGTCAGCGCGATCTGGGTGACCTGCTTGCCGCTGCTCAGGTGCTCGCGCATCTCGTCGGCAGCCAGGTCCTGGCGCCGGCAGCGCACGATCGCGCCGCGGTCGGCCGGGTCCTTCAGCTCGCATTCGTCGCCGAGCGCAAAGCCGTCCGGCAGCTTGCCGTCGATCATCCACTCGGTCATCAGCGCCCGTGGCGATTCCTCAGGCTCAAGCCCCACTGCCGGGAAGCTGCCGATGGCATTGCGCAAGGCCGAGACGAAGCCTTCGGCGGCCTTGCGCG
>JAYUXS010000512.1:0-2644 GCA_043752845.1 Lysobacterales bacterium
CAGCATCGCGTTGGTAGGCGACCTGCCCTGCGATCTGCTGGTCTCGGCACACCCCTCCTTCTCGCGGCTATTCGAGCGGCAGTCGACTGGCAAGTTGATCGACGCGGATGCATGCAAGGCCTACGCGCAGGATGCAGCGCAGCGACTCGATTTGCGCGAAAAAGCGGAGTCCGCTGGAGGCAACGGCGTTTCTCTGCGTGACGCGTCGAGATAAGCTGCACACTCGGCAGACGAAGGTGTGGCAATGCGCGTCCTGTTCCTGATCGCCTTGATGATGCCGGTCACGCTGCGTGCCGCAGACCTGCCGTTTGTGAACTGGGAAAATCATCCGGTTCATGCACTAGACCTGAGTCCCGACCGGCGCGTGCTCGCGGTCGCGCATACCGCCGACCAGCGCGTGCAGTTGTTCGATGTCAGCAGCGGCCAGGCGGTTGCGATCGGCCACGTCGTGGTCGGTGTCGATCCGGTCGCCGTGCGTTTTCGGACATCGAACGAACTCTGGGTGGTCAATCACATCTCGGACTCGGTCAGCGTCATTGATGTCGAGCGCCGCACCGTCATCGATACCTTGAGCACCGCTGATGAGCCCTTCGACGTGGTGTTCGCAGGCACGCGGGCTTTCGTCAGCTGCTCGCAGGCGAATGCCGTGTGGGTGTTCGATGCGGCCAATCGCATACAGCCAGCGCAAGTGGTGCCAATTCTCGGCGAAGACCCGCGCGCGCTCGCGGTCAGTGGCGATGGCCGCACCGTATACGCCGCAATCTTCGAATCCGGCAATGCGACCACCTTGCTCGCAGGCGGCCTCGCGACCAATGTGATCGCGCTGCCGAACGCGGTCAGCGACGCGCGCGGCCCGTACGCTGGACGCAATCCGCCGCCGAATGCCGGCGACGACTTCGAGCCACCCTTGCATCCGCAAGCCACGCCGCCCGCAGTCGGCCTGATCGTGCGCAAGCACGACGACCGACGCTGGCGCGACGACAACAATCACGACTGGACCAGCTTCGTGTCCGGCCCGCTCGCTGCTGCATCTGGACGCGTGTCCGGCTGGGACTTGCCGGATCGCGATCTGGCGATCATCGATGCGAATTCGCTCGCGGTGCGTTATGTCAGTGGCCTGATGAATATCGGCATGGCGATTGCGGTGAATCCGCAGAGTGGTTTGGTCAGCATGGTCGGCACCGACGCCACCAACGAAGTGCGCTTCGAGCCGAACATCAAGGGGCGCTTCGTGCGCACCATGCTGGCGCGCGTCGATGCGACGACGACTCCGACGAAGCAAATTACTGATCTGAATGGCCATCTCGACTACGCGACGTCGACGGTCGCGCAATCGCTGCGCGACCAGAGCATCAGCGACCCGCGCGCGATCCTGTGGCGCGGCGATGGACAACGCGGCTGGGTCGCCGGCATGGGATCGAATCAGGTGATCGTGATCGATGCAGCGGGACGCCGGATCGGTGCGCCGATCGCGGTCGGTCAGGGACCAGTCGCACTGGCCCTCGATGAAACACGCGGCCGTCTGTTCGTCTGGAATCACTTCGATGCATCGCTGTCCGTCGTAAACGCGGTGTCCAATGCCGAACTGCAGCGCGTCGCTGTCTTCAACCCGCTGCCGCAACGCATCCGCGACGGTCGGCCCTTGCTCTACGACAGCCATCGCACCTCCGGACTGGGCCAGGCCTCGTGTGCGTCCTGCCATGTCGATGCGCGCATGGACCGGCTCGCCTGGGATCTCGGCGATCCATCGCAGCCACCGGCACGGTTCGACCAGAACTGCCTGACCGTGGTCGGCACACGACCTTGCGAAGACTTCCATGCGATGAAGGGGCCGATGACGACGCAAACCATGCAGGACATCATCGGCCATGAACCGTTTCATTGGCGTGGCGACCGTGCCGGTATTGAAGCCTTCAATCCGGCATTTGAAGGATTGCTCGGCGATGATCGTCAATTGACGGCCAACGAGATGCAGGCCTTCGAGAATTTCCTCGCCACCATCACGTTTCCACCGAACCCCTATCGCAACAGCGACAACACCCTGCCCGCGGCCTTGCCGCTGATCGGGCACTACACCAGTGGCCGCTTCGCGATGCCCGGGTTACCGCTCGGCACCGGCGATGCAAACCGCGGACTGCAGTTGTATACGCGAGGTCTGCTCGACACCGTTTTCCAATGCGCGAGTTGCCATAGCCTGCCAACTGGCATGGCCGCGAATGGCCCGCTGTTTCTTGGCGTGCTCGGATTCTCGACCGGCGGCAGCGTGATGCCACTCGGCGCGATGGGCGAAAACCATCTCGGCATCGTCAGCACCGACGGCTCGACCAATGTCTCGATCAAGGTGCCGCAGTTGCGAAATCAATACGACAAGGTCGGCATGGATCTCGGCAAGCCCGAAAGCCTTGCCGGTTTCGGATTCCTGCACGACGGTTCGGTCGACTCGATCTCGCGTTTCGTGTCGGCACGTACCTTCAGCGTGCGCTCGGATCAGGAAGTCGCCGATCTCGTCGCGCTGATGCTGGCGTTCTCGGGCTCGGACTTCGGCGACGTCAATCCATTGCTCGGCGCGCCGGCACCGCTGTCACGCGATAGCCATGCTGCGGTCGGCAAGCAGCGCAACATCATCAGCTCTGGCGCGGAAGCG
>JAYUXS010000513.1:0-6256 GCA_043752845.1 Lysobacterales bacterium
GAACTCCGCGCGAGGAACGCATCATCGCCGGCTTCGAGGACATACTTCGCTTCCATCAGACTCATGGCCGCGCACCGCTGCATGGCGAGGACCGTGACATCTTCGAGCGTCTGTATGCCGTGCGCCTGGACCGGCTTCGCAAGCTGCCGGAAGCGCTAATGCTGCTGGCTGGTATGGATGGCCCCGGCATGCTGTCTGACCCGGCAGCGGCGAGCTCGGCCGATGTCGATGGCCTTGACGAGGACAATTTGCTGGCCGAGTTGGCGATGGGCGTGGGTGGTGCCGAACCGGCTGACCAGGACGACATCACCGTGCTGCGCCACGTGCGTTCGCGCCGCGAGGTACGTGCGGCAGAAGAAATAGCGGACCGAAAGCCATGCCCGGACTTTGGGAACTTTCAATCGCTGTTCGAGCAAGCCGGGCGCGAACTGAAGGCGGGCCTGCGCAAGGCACTGCGTTTCGGACGGGATGCAAGCATTGCCACCGGCAACTTCTTCATTGTGGGTGGGCAACTGGCCTACGTGGCCGAGATGGGGGAGCAGTACCGCACGCCCAACAACGAGACCAACGCGCGCTTGCGCGTCGTCTATGCCAATGGCACTGAAAGTGATTTGTTGTTGCGCTCGCTGCAGCGGGCGCTCTACAAGGACGACACCGGCCGCCGCCTGACCGACACCGACATGGGGCCGCTATTCGGCGATGCGTCAGAGCCTGAGGATATTGAAACCGGAACCATCTACGTGCTGCGCAGCTTCTCCAGCCATCCGTTCGTCACAGAACACCGCGAGTTGATCCACAAGATCGGCGTGACCGGCGGCAAAGTGGAGACGCGTATCGCAGGCGCAGAAAAGGATGCCACTTACCTCCTGGCCGACGTGGAGGTGGTTGCCACCTACAAACTCCACAATCTGAATCGGACACGGCTGGAGAACATCTTCCATCGCCTGTTCGGCGCAGCCCAGATCGACTTGACCATCGAAGATCGCTTCGGGCATTCAGTCAAGCCGAGGGAGTGGTTTCTCGTGCCGTTGCATGTTGTCGATGAAGTCGTCGAACGCATCCGTGACGGCTCCATCATCCATTTCGCTTACGACACCTCGACAGCAAGTTTGGTGACCAATCTTTAGGGCACTCGAGTCAACCGACAGCACGCAGTTCGGCCGCCATCTTGCTCACGGGCGGTGCCTGCACAAGCTCTGGCACTGTCCAACCCCAAACGTCGCTTGGTCGGTTGAAGGGGGCTGGCTTGCGCGTTGAAACCTGGAGTCGGGTTGGCGCGTGAGTTGACCGGTCGCCCGAATCGAGGACGGGTGGACCATGCGAAGCGAACGACGAACGAATGATCTGCGCTGGATGGCGGCGGCTGCACTGGCGATGTCGATGTGGACGGCAGCGATACCGGCGCAGTCGTGGCTGAATTCGCCGGTCAGTCATACGCAGCCGGGTGAAGCGGCGAATGCGGGCAGTGGTTCGCCGAAGGTCAACTTCGATGGGCGCTATGTCGCGTTCAACAGCGAAGCCAGAAACCTCGTCGTCGGTCAGGTCGATGCCGACGAGATCGACGTGTTCCTGTTCGATCGGCAGACGAACACGATGACCCTCGTCTCGCACGCGGCGGGCGATCCGCTGCGTTCGGGTTCGCCGGGCTTCTCGCAGGTCAAGGCGATCTCCAATAGCGGGGGCGTGCTGTTCGACTCGACCGCGCCGCACCTGATCGCGGGCGAGACTGCCGGCTATATCGCGAATACGTTCGTGCACAATCCGGCCACCGGCAACAATCTGCTGATCTCGCGTGAGGCAGGAACAAATGCGCGTTCGAACGGCGAATGTCGCGGTCGCGGGCTCGATCAAAGCAACCAGTTCGCGGTGATCGCCTGCACCGGCACGAACTTGCAGACGGGTGTGACCGACACCAATGCGCAGCACGATCTGTATCTTTCGCGCCTCGGCGCGGGTGAGAACAGACTGATCACGCATACCGCCGGCGGGCTGACCACCGCCGCCGACATCGGCGTCGATGCGTTCAACGGCCAGGTCATCGTCACCGCCTTCGGTCACTACGTCGCGTTCACCAGCCGCGCGACGAACATGGTGGCCGGACAAAGCGACAGCAACAATGCCGACGACGTGTTCCTCTACGAGGTCGCGACCGGCACGTTGAAGCTGGTGTCGCACATCGCCGGCAATCTGGCGAACAGCGGCGCTGGTGGCGCAACGCTGGTTGCGATCGACGCCAATCATGTGATCTTCAACAGCGGCAATCCGAATCATGTTGTCGGTGGCACCGACACGAATGGCGCGAGCGACGTTTTCAGCTATGAAATCGCGACCGGTTCAATCACGCTGATTTCGCACACCGCCGGCGCGAACCTCACCGCGGCGAGCGGGCAGTCGATCGCTGCGCGCGGCGACTGGACCAGCAATGTCTTGTTCGAAACCACGGCGGGCAATCTGAATCCCGCCTTCACCGGCGCGCTCACCAAGGACGTCGTGTTGTGGCAGCGCGACTCGAACACGTTCCGGCTGATCTCGCATGCGTCGACCGGTCCCAATGCGCGCGCCAATGCGGCCGCGCAGGTGGCCGCGTCGAACCTGACAAACAGCCGCATCGCGTTCGAAACCAGTGCGACCAATGTCGTGGCGAACTACTTCGCGTCTCCGACCAATGCCAGCAATCTGTATGTCTTCGACTTCAACAGCGGCAACAACCAGTTGCTCACGCACTTGAACGGCCAGCCGTCGATCGGCAGTGCGCGCGCGGTCGACCCGACCTCGGTACGTTTGTCCTGGGACGGTGAAACAGTCGTGCTGGCGAGCCCAGCCGGCGATCTGTCACCGGGCAGCGATGGCAATGCAATGCAGGATATTTATGCGTACAACCATCCGACCAACAGCTCGAGCTTGATCAGCAAGTCGGCATTCGCACATGCAAGCAGCGCCGACCGGGCAACGACGCCGATCGACATTTCCGCCGACGGCCGCTACGTCGTGCAAAACAGCTTTGCCACGAACCTCGGGTTCGATCAGATCGAATCGGACAACGACAGCGACGTGTTTGTGTACGACGCGAACACTGGCGTGCAGTCGCTGATCAGCTTCGCGATCGAGGGATTCGAAGTGCTTCCGAATGTAGCGGGCAATGGCGCGTCGACCGCGAAGGCGATCACTCGCGACGGCGGCTACATCCTGTTCTCTTCGGCGGCGACCAACCTGGTGGCACTGCAGAACGACACGAACGCGGCGATCGACGTGTTCCTGAAGAATCGCGTCAGTGGGGGCCTGAGCCTGGTATCGCACGCGAGCAATTCGACCATCGTCGCGGCCAGTGCGTTGTCGACACCGGTCGCAGTGTCCGCGAATGGCCAGTACGTGCTGTACGACAGCAACGCCAACAATCTGGTGGCCGGCATCAGTGACACCAACAATCTCAGCGACGTGTTCCTGTACGACCGCAGCACGCTCGCATCGGTGCTCGTGTCGAAGACCAGCGGCGCCGCGATCAGCGCGAACGACCGCTCGCAGGCGATTGCGCTGAGCCCGGATGGTCGCTATGTGCTGTACCAGAGCCGCGCGACGAACCTGATCGCCGCTTTCGTGAACCTCAATGCCGCTGCCGACGACGTCTGGTTATACGACCGCACGACCGCCACCAGCCGCCTGATCTCGCGCGAACTCGGCAGTGCCGTGCGCGGCGCGAACTTGGGCGCGAACCCGATCGGCTTCAGTAATGACGGCGATCGCGTGCTGTTTTTCTCGCCAGCAGGCAATTTGATCGCTGGCGGCGTCAGCACCGGGCTGAACAATGTGTTCATCCACCAGGTGTCCACGTCCACGACGCATCTCGTTTCGCACAACGCATCGTCGGAGACCGATATCCCGGCAGGTGCATCGACACCGATTGCGATCAGCGGCGACGGCAGCACGGTGCTGTTCGGCAGTCATGCGACGACACTGGTCAATGGCTTCGTCGACAACAACGGACCAAGCGCCACCGATGTGTTTCTGTACAACACCGCGTCCCGCGTCAACACGCTGTTCTCGCGCAGCCATACGGGCGCAACGCAGGGCTCGAATCGCGAATGGCGGCATTTGCGCGTGAACACGGACGCGTCGCGCGTGGTGTTCGCGACGCTGGCCTCGGATGTCATCAACGGCGTCAACAGTGGCGCGTTTTTCCAGCAGGTCTATCAGTACGACCGCGCCAGCGCTGGCATCAGCCTGGTCTCGCACCGTGACGGCGCCATGCTCGAGGCGAACAACAGCAGTTCGGACCCGTTGGTCAGCACCAGTGGTGATCGCGTCGCGTTTTCAAGCAGAGCGACGAATCTCGGCACGTGGACCGACATCAACGCAGCGGCCGACGCCTTCCTCGCGCAACGCGTGGATGGCTACGTGATCATGCCTTTGATCAACGGCAATGGCAGCATCAGCCCGAGTGGCCCGCAGACCGTCGCAATCGGCGGAACGGTCGTGTTCACTCTGACCGCGGGCGTCGGACAGCAGATCGCCGCGGCCAGTGGCTGCGGCGGTTCGCTGGTCGGCAACCAGTACACGACCGCAGCGGCGGCGGCCGATTGCACGGTGACGTTCAACTTCACGCCGCAGCAGTTCACGCTGCAATATCTCGCGGACGCAAACGGATCGATCGGCGGCAATGCGAACCAGGTCGTCGACTACGGCAGCAGCGGCACGGATGTGCAAGCGGTGCCCGCCGTCGGCTACACCTTCGATCGTTGGAGTGATAATCGACCGGGCAACGGACGCACCGACAGCAATGTCACGGCGAATCTGAGCGTGACCGCGTTCTTCACCATCCAGCGCTTCAATCTGCTGTATTCGGCGGGGCCAGGCGGCACCATTGATGGCCAGCCAAGTCAGTTCTTCAGCGTCGACTTCGGTAGTGACGGCCCGACCGTCACCGCGCAACCGAATGCGGGCCAGGTCTTTGTCGCGTGGTCCGATGGCGTCATGACCGCGAGCCGCAGCGATCTCGATGTCACTGCGCATATCACCGTGCAGGCGCAGTTCGCCGCGAATGCGCAGCTTGCGGTCACGCCGATCGTCGGCGCGAATGGCGCCGCGACCCCGAACACGCCGCAGTCGGTCGCGCCGGGCGGCACGAGGTTCTTCGACCTGACGCCGAATGTGGGCTATCGGATCGGTGCGGTCAGCGGCTGCAACGGCACCTTGGTCGGTACGCGCTACACAACTGGCGCGGTCAACCAGAACTGCAACGTGACGATGTCGTTCAACCGCACGCCGGTCGCGCAAAACGGCACCTTGGACGCGGTCGAGGACGGCGGCAGCTATGGCGGCCAGATCAATGCGAATGACGATGATGCCTACACGATCAGCGTCGTCGCGCAGCCGACCAAGGGCGCGCTGATCATGCAGGCAAGCGGGCAGTATTTCTACGCGCCGAATGCGGACGCCAATGGCAGCGACAGTTTCACCTTCAAGATCAACGACGGCGTGCAGGACTCGAACACCGCGACGGTCAGCATCACCATCGCGGCGGTGAACGACAAGCCGAGCTTTGCGCTGAATCCGGCGATCGTGCCCGAACATGCAGCGGGTACCGGTGGTGTGCAGACGCGCAACGGCATTTTGAGTGCGATCGATTTCGGTCCGGCCGATGAGGACAGCAGCCAGAGTGTCGCCAGTGTGCAGGCCTTCGAGTTCTTCGATCCTTCGAACATTCTTTCTGCAGTCAGCGTCAGCAATGCCGGTGTGTTGACGTATACGCTGAGCGGCGCGGCCGGACTCGCCAGGGTCAGTGTCACGCTGACCGACTCCGGCGGCACGGCGAATGGCGGCGCTGCGAGTTCCGATCCGCAGGAGCTGACGATCAGCGTGCGCAACGCGAGCGATCTGCAGATCTCCGACAGCAACGGCACGAGCAGCGTCACGCCTGGCCAGGCGCTCGTGTACGAGGTGCTGGTCGCAAACGCCGGGCCTTACGCCGTGAACGGGGCCCGGCTCGACATTCCGCTGCCGGCGGGTCTCGGCAATGTGCTGTGGAGCTGCAACAGCATCCAGCTCGCCAGTTGTCCGCAGCCGAATGGCGCTGGCGCGATCAATGACCTCGCCGTGAACCTGCCGAGCACCGCCGTACTGCGCTTCCTCGTCACCGGCACCGTCACCGCATCCATCGGCACGACCCTGCAACACAGCGCCACCATCACCCTCCCCGCCCCGATGCTTGAGATCAACGCCGCCAACAACACCGCCACCGACACCGACCCTGTTGCCGCCG
>JAYUXS010000514.1:0-2629 GCA_043752845.1 Lysobacterales bacterium
CGCGTCGTCGGCGACGACACCTATACCCCGCTCGCCGGCGCCGCGAACCTGATCTTGCCGACGGATGCGACGGTGCTTGAGGCGGCGTTGAAGTTGGTGCAGGCGTGATCAGCGACGTCGCCTTCGACGCCGACGACACCATCTTGCACAGCGAAGGTCATTATCGCGCGGCGCATGATGTGTTCGAGCAGATCCTCGGTGCCTATATCGATCTCGGCAATGCCGATGTGCATGCGCATCTGCTGGCGGTCGAGCGGCGCAATATCCAGTGCTTCGGCTACGGCGCGAAGGGCATGACGCTGTCGATGGTCGAGTCGGCGATCGCGATCACCGACGCACGCATAGCTGCTTCGGATATCCAGCGCATCGTCGATCTTGGGCACGCGGTGCTTGAACATCCGGTCGAGTTGCTGCCCGGCATCACCGAAGCCGTGGCGAAGATCGCGCGCTCGGGTTTGAGCGCGTGGTTCCATCGCATCGAGATCGTCAGCGAGAAGGACACGTCGACCTATCGGCGCGTGCTCGATATCGGCGGACACGCCGTGTACATGCCGTATCACGTCAACTGGGCGATGGAAGCTGATGCCGGATTCGATGCCGCTTCGCCGCGCTTTCGACAGGTGACGCAAGCGAGCGAAATCGCCGCGGCGGTGGCCTCGCTCATGGGTAGCATGCGCGCATGAGCGACTTGCCGATCCTGATTGCCGATGACCAGCGCGACGTGCTCGAAGCGTTGCGCATGATGCTGAAGGCCGAAGGCCTGTCCTGTGTGGCGGTATCGGATCCGGAATCCGCCGTTGCCGCAGTGAAGCGCCAGCACTTTGCCTGCGCCCTGCTCGATCTGAACTACAGCCGCGATACCACCTCGGGACGCGAGGGCATTGATTTGATCCAGTCGCTGCGAACGCTCGATGCGACTTTGCCGATCGTGGTGATGACGGCTTGGGGCACGATCGATCTCGCGGTGCAGGCGATGCGCCATGGCGCCTCGGATTTTGTCGAGAAGCCATGGGACAACCATCGCCTGCTGTCGATCCTGCGCAATCAGATTGCGCTCGGGCAGGCACAGCGCCGAGTCGAAAAGCTCGATGCCGAAAACGCTTATCTGCGCGGCGACGATGCGGAAGGATTCATCGCGCAGTCGAAGTCCATGCAGCCAGTGCTGGAAATGATCCGGCGCATCGGTCCGTCCGATGCGAATGTGCTGATCACCGGCGACAACGGCACCGGCAAGGGCGTGATTGCGAGGCATTTGCATGAGGCTTCGCGCCGTGCCGAGCGGCCGTTCATCAAGGTCAACATGGGTGGCGTACCCGAGCATCTGTTCGAGGCCGAGATGTTCGGTCACGTCAAAGGCGCATTCACCGATGCCAAGTCCGATCGTGTCGGACGCTTCGAAGTTGCCGATGGCGGGTCGTTGTTTCTGGACGAGATCGGCAACATCCCGCCGTCGCAGCAACCCAAATTGCTGCGTGTGCTCGAAGATCATGAGCTGGAGCGCGTCGGTTCATCGCGTACGCTGCAGGTCGATGTGCGCGTGATCTCGGCGACGAATGCCGACCTCGGCGCGCTCGTCGCGTCGGGGGGCTTTCGCAAGGATCTGCTGTTCCGCCTGAACACCGTCGAGATCCGGCTGCCGCCCTTGCGCGAGCGGCGCGAGGACATCGCGGCCTTGACGGCGCATTATCTCGCCCGCTTCGGCGAGCGTTATGGTCGACCGGAGTTGCGCGTCGCACCGTCGGCCTTGCGTCAGTTCGAGGCCTATCACTGGCCCGGCAACGTGCGCGAACTCGGCCATCTGGTCGAGCGTGCGGTGCTGATGGCGCGCGGCGACGTGATCGAAGATTTCGACCTGAACACAAATCTGCCACCGGTCGCAAAGCTGTCGGATCACGCAGCGGTCAGCGATGCAAGAACCATCGAGCAGGCTGAGGAAGCGATGATCCGAAATGCGCTGGATCGTACTTCGGGCAATGTGTTGAAAGCGGCGGAATTGCTCGGGCTCAGCCGCGGTGCCTTGTATCGGCGCCTGGAGAAATACGGTCTGCGCGGCGAGCCGAACTGATGCTCAAATTGCCGGGCATCAACAGAGAGCATCGGCGCACATTCGGGCTCAGCTACGAAGCTGTCATCCTGATTTCCGGATTGGCGATTGCCGCGCCGGTCTTGTTCGCGGCGCTTGCCTTTTTACTCTATGCAAATGCACGCGAGCACTGGGCGATGCTGTTGCTGCCGAGCCTGCTGTTGAGTTTGTTGTTGGCGACTCGGCTGCGCGCGCGCGTGGTGTTTCCGTTGTACACGTTGTCGAACCTGCTTGAAGCCTTGCGTGAAGGCGACTTCAGCCTGCGCGGTTCACGTGCGCGCCGCGGCGACGCCATCGGCGAGGTGATCTGGGAAGTGAATGCGCTGTCGAAAACCCTGCGCGAGCAACGTCTGCGCGTCGAAGAGACGATGGCCTTGCTGTCCAAGGTGGTGTCCGAAATCGATATCGCCGTATTTGCTTTCGATGGCAATCGGCAACTCAAGTTGATCAATCCCGCGGGCGCGCGTCTGCTCGGTCGGCATCCGCGTGACGCTGAAGGGCGCAGTGCCGATGAACTCGACCTGGCCGATTGTCTGGCGGTCGAGA
>JAYUXS010000515.1:0-2628 GCA_043752845.1 Lysobacterales bacterium
TGTCGCCGAGAACATGCGCGAATTGAAACGCTCGCGCCAAGCCATTGTCGCGTTCGGACTGCTTGCTGCCATTGGCATGGCGCCGGCGGCGATACAGCGCACCGCGCTCGAGATGTTCAGCCGCAAGGCCAGTGCGGTCGCGACCAATGTGCCCGGGCCGCAGATGCCGCTGTATTTCGCCGGCTGCCGCATCAAGGAACAGATGTTCTGGGTGCCGCAGACCGGATCGATCGGCATGGGCATCAGTATCCTCAGTTATGACGGTGCCGTGCATTTTGGTCTGATCACCGACGCCAAGCTCGTCCCCGATCCGGAAGTCATCATCAACCGCTTCGCCATGGAGTTCGAGAAGCTGCTGCTGATTGCGCTGATGGAGGACTGGAACACCGATATCACCCCGGCCGATGCAGAAGCGACGATGCAACGCTTCGCTGGTCTCGGTGCTGCCAAATCCCCGCTCGCGGGCAAAGTGCCCAAGGCGACGCGTCCGGCGGCACGAAAGTCGGCATCGCGGAGAGCGGAGAGCAAGGCCGCGGCGCAGCGGCGCAGGTTGCGTGAATTGGCATGAGGCGTGGGTGTCGTGATGAATTCCAGCCGAGCGCCGTGCTAAAAATGCGCCCGTCCAATTTCAAGGAAATCGACATGCTGAAGAATCTGTACCGATTGCTCGTTGTCGCCGTGTTTGCGGCGGGTCTCGGTGCCTGCAATACCGTCAAGGGCGTCGGCAAGGACATCAAGAAGGTCGGCGAGAAGATCGAGGAAAAGGCCGACAAGAGCGATTGATTCGCTGCCTCTGGTTCGCCCACCAGCGCGCTCGCTGACGCAAAAGCGCGAGCGAAGACCGGCCTCCGCTATCATGCCGGGTTTTCCGGAAGCCCTTTGCATGCATGTGCTGGTAAGCAATGACGACGGTGTGGACGCGCTCGGCATCAAGGTGCTGGCGGAAGTGATGCAAGCGCTCGGCAAAGTGACGGTGGTGGCGCCGGATCGTGATCGCAGCGGCGCCAGCAATTCATTGACGCTGGACGGCCCGATCCGCGTCGACGAACTCGAGCCCGGGCGCTTTCGTGTCAACGGCACGCCAACCGACTGCGTGCACCTCGCACTCTGCGGTCTGCTGACCGACGACCCAGACATCGTCGTGTCCGGCATCAATACCTCCGCGAACATGGGCGATGACGTGCTTTATTCGGGAACTGTCGCTGCCGCGATGGAAGGCCGCTTTCTCGGTCATCCGGCGGTCGCGGTGTCGCTGGCCTCGCGCGATCCCGACCCGCAGCATTACGCCTCGGCCGCCCGCGCTGCATTGGCGATCGTGAAAAAGCTGGTCAGCGACCCGCTGCCGGCTGACACCATCCTCAACGTCAATGTGCCGGACCGGCCCTGGGCCGAGATCGCCGGATTCGAAGTGACACGACTCGGCAACCGCCATCGTGCCGAACGCTGCGTGCGTGCGAATGACCCGCGCGGCCGCGACATCTGGTGGATCGGCGCCGCCGGCCCGGAACAGGACGCCGGACCCGGCACCGATTTCGATGCGGTGCGGCGCGGCTATATCTCGATCACGCCGCTGCAGGTCGACCTGACGCGCTACACCGCACTCGAAAACGTCGCGTCCTGGGTCGGCGCCTTGTCGGACACGCTCAAGGTGGACGGCGCATGATGGTACGGCGCGATCCGGTCGGACTTGGCATGACCTCGCAACGCGCGCGCGATCGCATGGTCGAGCAGTTGCGCAAGGAGGGCATTACCGATCCGCGCGTGCTCGACGTGATGCGCAATCTGTCGCGACACCTGTTTGTCGACGAAGGGCTGGAAGTGCGCGCCTACGAAAACTCGCCCTTGCCGATCGGCCAGGGTCAGACGATTTCGCAGCCCTGGATCGTGGCGCGGATGACGGAAATCGTGATCGCGAACCGGCCGCGCAAGGTGCTCGAGATCGGCACCGGTTCGGGTTATCAGGCTGCGGTGCTGGCGCAGCTGGTGCCGCAGGTGTTTTCGGTCGAGCGCATCGAGTCGCTGCTGCGCAACGCGCGCCGGCGTTTCCGCAATCTCGGCATGGACAATATCCGCACGCGCCACGATGACGGGCGTCGCGGTTGGATCGACGAAGCGCCATTCGACGCGATCATCGTTACCGCTGCGGGCGATTACATTGATGATGCGCTGTGCGAACAGCTCGCGGTCGGCGGCGTGCTGGTGGCTCCGGTGGGGCCGGCTGGTGCCCAGCGTCTGGTGCGGGTACAGCGCGACGCCGAGGGTCTGCATCAGGAATCGCTTGAGGCGGTGAGCTTCGTGCCTTTGCTGACGGGCGTCGTCTGATGGCGATGTTCGGTGCGCTGTACCAGCGTGCGATCGGTTGGTCGCGGCATCGACATGCACCGGCGTGGCTGTGGTTCATCAGTTTCATCGAAGCGATTTTTTTCCCGGTGCCACCGGAAGTGATGCTGGCGCCGATGACACTGGCGCAGCCGAAATCCTGGTTTCGCTACGCCAGCCTGAGCCTGCTCGGTTCGACGATGGGCGCCTTCATCGGCTATGCCATTGGCATGTTCGCCATGCACCTTCTGGAACCGTATCTGGCGGATTTCGGTTTGGGCGGCTCCTTCAATGCGGCCCGCCGCGCCC
>JAYUXS010000516.1:0-6232 GCA_043752845.1 Lysobacterales bacterium
TGCATGTCGCGGCGTTTCAGCAGCACGCGCAGGGTCTGTACGTCGTGATCGTCGAGGGTGCGGCCTTCGAAGAAGCGGTCGGGCAGCGGGCGGTCGACGTAAATCGTCGAGTGCGTGTCGGCGAGTTCTTCCTGCGGCCGTTCCTTCGTGTAGAAATACAGGGCGATCGAGCGTCGCGAAATCTGCTTGCGGTCTTCCGGCAGACTGATGCGCGAAAAGCCGTGCCAGCTCCATTCGGTGGTTTCGAAGATCACCGCACTATTGAACAGTGGCGTGACCAGGGTGATCTGGTTGTCTTCGGAATGCGGATCACGATGCAGCTCCAGGCTACCGCCCCAGGCGTCCTGCCATTCGTGATTCAGATACACGATCAAATTCAGGCGCCGATGCATATGCGTCACCGGATGGCGGTTGAAGTCGACATGCGCATCCAGATCCTGGCCTTCGCGGTTCTCGTGCGTGCCGCCGCCGAAGTAATGCGGGTCATAAAGAAGATCGGGGATGCCGGTGATCTGCGATATCAGCGTCAGAAATGCCGGCGTCTTGATGAGATCGTCGAGCGCGGAATAAGTCGGGCCGAGCGCGCGGATCTGTTCGACCACGGCCTTGTTGCCGATCTCGCCGTTCTCATTCAGGGCGCGCCGGGTGTCGAAGGCCGGAAATTCAGCGAGCAGACGCTCGGCCACCGCGCGATCGAGAAATTCGTCGATGACGACATGCCGGAACGGCTCGCGACGCTGGAAGGCGCTAGCGAGTTCGGGAACGCCGACGTGGGTGGTTGGCGAGATCAAGTGAGCAGGCTTCCGGAATGCGGCCGGGCATTGTCTACGGTTCGGGTGGGCCTGTCGAAGGGCTGAAGGGCATCGCGACTTGCATCGCTCCTACACTTCCTCCATGAAGGCATGTCGAAGAAAGAGTGGAAGCAATTTCCAGCTGCGATCTTTGATCGAACGTCGTCGTCCAAACCGCCATAATGCGGCTTGCCCCGTCGCATTGAGTGAGTGATGAAAATCCCCGCAGTCATCGCCAACTCACTGCCCGACTGGCTGTCGCAACATGCGGCCGTGGCGCGCTTGCTTGGCGAGTCCTTGAAGCTGCCGGAAGCGGTCGACGCGGCCCTGGTGCCATCACTGGACTTGCTGGTGCGGTTGCGCGTCGACACGGAGACCTTGGCGGCGACGCTGGCGTACGAACTGCATCTGCCAAGCGAGCGTCTGCCCGCCAGCCTGCACGCATTGATCGATGGCCAGCGCGAGGCCGAGCGGGTCTGGGCGCTGTATGCCGAAAAGGGCCAGACGGTGGCGCCGGAAGGGCTGCGCCGATTGTTGCTGGCCATCATCCGCGACTTGCGTGTGGTGTTCATCCTGCTGGCCCGGCAACTGGTGCGCCTGCGCACGGCGGCGAGTCTCGATGAGCATGAGCAGCGCGCCCTGGCGCAGCTCACTGCGGACATCCACGCCCCGCTCGCGAACCGGTTGGGCATCTGGCAGCTGAAGTGGGAGCTGGAGGATCTGTCCTTCCGCTTCCTCAATCCCGATGCCTACAAGCGCATTGCCAAAGCGCTGGATGAACGCCGTGGCGACCGCGAGGACTTCATCGAACGCGTCAAGCGCGAGTTGACGGCGACGCTCAAGCTCGAGGGCATCGATGTCGATGTCGCCGGGCGGCCGAAACACATCTATTCGATCTGGCGCAAGATGAGCCGCAAGGCGGTCGATCTCGACGGACTGTACGACATCCGCGCCGTGCGCCTGCTGGTCAAGGACGTCGGCCAGTGCTACGCGGCACTCGGCATCGTGCATGCGCTTTGGCCGCCAGTGCCGGGAGAGTTCGACGACTACATCGCGCGTCCGAAGGGCAACAATTATCGTTCGCTGCATACCGCTGTGGTCGGCCCGGAAGGCAAGACGCTGGAGATCCAGATCCGCACCCCGGAAATGCACGAGCACGCCGAACTCGGCGTCGCTGCGCACTGGCGTTACAAGGAAGGTGGCGGTGGTGATGCCGCGTTCGAACGCAAGATCGCTGGCCTGCGCAACATGCTCGAAGCAAAGGCCGATACCGAATCCGATGCGGCGCTGTTGGCCGGCCTGCAGACCGAAGTCGTCGAAGATCGCGTCTATTTGCTGACCCCGCAGGGCAAGGTCGTCGATCTGCCCAAGGGCGCGACCGTGCTCGATTTCGCCTACAGCGTGCACACCGAAGTCGGGCACAAGTGCCGTGGCGCGAAATTGAACGGGCGCCTGGTGCCGCTCGATCACCAACCGGTCAGCGGCGAAACCATCGAGATTGTCACCGGCAAGGTTGCCGAGCCGAAGCGCGACTGGCTGGTGGCCTCGCGCGGGTTTCTGATCACGCCGCGCGCGAAAGAGAAGGTCCGCAGCTGGTTCAAGAAACTCGACCACGACCGCAATGTCGCGGCCGGACGTGAGTTGCTCGACAAGGAACTGAAGCGGCTCGCCTGGCACGACGTCGACCTGACGCCGCTGCCGGCGCGCTTCAACCTGAAGACCCAGGATGACCTGCTGGTTGCGATGGGCGTGGGCGATGTCACCGCCGGGCATGTGGCGCGCGCGCTGCATGAAATCGCGCAGCCGAAGACGGAAAAGCCAGAGCTCAGCGCCGATCCGGTGCGTGCGCGTCGGCGCGAGAAGGACGCGATCACGATCGAGGGCGTCGGCAATCTGCTGACCACGATGGCGCGCTGCTGCCAGCCGGTGCCGGGCGATCCGATTATCGGATGGCTGACCAAGGGCCGCGGCGTCAGCGTGCACCGCAATGGCTGCGCGAGTTTCAACAACCTCGTCGCCAAGGACCCGGCGCGCGTGATCCACGTCGACTGGGGCGGCAGCAGCGGCCAGTACGAAGTCGACGTGCTGGTGCGGGCCTATGACCGCAAGGGACTGCTCAAGGATGTGTCCTCGGCGATCTCGGCCGCCGATGCCCATGTGCTGGCGGCGAGTACGCGCCTTGACCGCGATCACGGCACCGTCGAGATGTACTTTGCGGTACGTGTTTCCGATTACGGCCAGCTCTCGAGCCTGCTGCACAAGGTCTCGTCCCTGCCGAACGTGATCGAGGCCAGGCGCAATACTGCCAATCGGAAATGACTTGCGGGTGCGTCCGCTATACTCCGCGCCCTTCATTCCCCGCCGGAAACCCGCCATGAGCATCGAACAACTGGAAGAAACCGCACTCGCCATGGTGGCAGCGGGCAAGGGCATCATCGCCATCGACGAATCGAACGCGACGATCAAGAAGCGTTTCGACGCCGTCGGCATCGACTGCACCGAGGAAAATCGTCGCGCCTACCGCGAAATGCTGCTGAGCACGCCGAACCTGTCGGATCACATTTCCGGCGCAATCCTGTATGACGAAACCCTGCGCCAGTCGACGCGTGACGGCGTACCGTTCACCAAGCTCATGCTCGACCGCGGCATCCTGCCCGGCATCAAGGTCGACAAGGGTCCGCAGTCGCTCGCCGGCTTCCCCGGCGAAGTGGTGACCGAAGGCCTCGACGGCCTGCGTGACCGTTTGACCGAATACGCACGCCTCGGCGCCAAGTTCGCGAAGTGGCGCGCCGTCATCAACATCGGCGAGGACATGCCAAGTTCGACCGCGATCGATGCCAATGCGCATGCGCTCGCCCGCTATGCCGCGCTGTGCCAGGAAGCGGGCATCGTGCCCATGGTCGAGCCCGAAGTGCTGATGGATGGCAATCACGACATCGACACCTGCTACGACGTCACCGAAGCCACGCTGCGTTCACTGTTCGCCGCGATGTACGAGCACAACGTCATGCTTGAAGGCTCGATCCTGAAGGCGAGCATGGTCATCGCCGGAAAGGAATGCAGCGATCAGGCCAGCACTGATGAAGTCGCTGAACTGACCGTGCGCTGCCTGCGTTCGGCGGTGCCGGGCGCGATCCCGGGGATCGTATTTCTATCTGGCGGCCAGTCCGATGTCGACGCCACCTCGCACCTGAATGCCATGAACCAGATCGGTCCGCATCCGTGGCCGCTGTCGTTCTCGTACGGCCGTGCCATGCAGTCTGCCGCACTCAAGCTGTGGTCGCAGGACCTGATCGGCAACTTCGCGAAGGCACAAGTCATCGTCGCCAGCCGTGCCCGTGAAAACGGCATGGCGGCACTCGGTCGCTGGACGCCGGACATGGCGGGCTGAGCATGAGCATCGCGCCACTCAAGCAACTCGACAAGGCACTCGCCGCGCTGCGCGATCTGGGCTTGATCAAGTCGCAACCGGAGGAAGCACCGGTCGTGGCGCTGATCGACCGCATCGCTCATCTCGATCCGGACAAGACCGTGGCGATCGCACGCACGCTGTCGCAGGCGACGCTGTTCAACGAAGTGGTGCGCGACCAGATCTCGGCGATGGCCATGGGTAGCCGCTATCGCGCCATCACCGAGGCCTTCAACACCATCCGCGACGATGCCAAGGCGATGGTCGCGCAGGTCGAAGACGGCAAGATCGACACCATGGAGCGGCTGTCCAACATCTGGATGAAGGTCACCCGTGGCGACATCCCGAGCCGTTTCGCGCGCATCAAGGACACCTATCTCGATGTCGCTAAGGACTCGAAGGAACAGATCCAGCGTGAACAGACCATTCTCGATGCCTATCGCGATTTCCGCGGTGCGCTGAAGGAATCGCAGGTGCTCGGCTTCAACGTGCTGAAGAAGGCCGAGGATTCCTTGACGGCGAAGCGTGCCGAGCTGCAGACCGCTTCGGATACCTTGAAAGCCGATGCCACGACCGATCGCGAAGCGACGGCCGTGCTGGAAATGGCGCGTGACAACGCGCTGCGCGCCTTGCAGGACGAGGACAAGCGTTACCAGATCGCCAAGGACCTGGCCGAGAATCTGTCGATCGCCTACAACACGACGGAAGTCGTGATGGCGCGCTTGATGCAGATCACCGACGCCAAGGAACGTGTGTATTCGCAGGCGGTGATGTTCTTCGGTACCAACGAAACCGTGTTCACGGCGCTCTCGGCTTCGTTCACCGGCATGCATGGCCTGCACGAGAGCACGCAGACCCTGGATGCGATGAAGCAGGGCATGAACCAGAGTCTGGAAACACTGGGCGAAGTCGGCACCAAGATCCTCGAGGAGGCGACCAAAGCCGGTTACGGGCCGACGCTGCGCGCCGAATCAGTGGCCAAGCTCGTCGACTCGGTCGTCACCTTCCAGGAAAAGTCGGTGCAGATCATCGACGAGATGCGCGAACTGTCGACCGCCAACGAACGCGAAATCCAGCGCGCGGTCGAGGATGGCAAGCAGCGTCTGGTGGCGCTGAGCCGGTCGGCTTCGACGTTGCCGGTAAGTCTCTAAACCGACGATGAGCACGCCCCTGCCGGCCGCGGTGCAAGCACCCGGCCAGACGCGCACGTCCATGGACGAGCTGATGCTCGCCATGGACATCGTCGACACCTTGCGCCACGAGCAGTCGCTGGTCGAGCGCGAGCTGGCTTCGACCGAGCGCGACGACGCCTTCGTCGCGCGCGTCAAGCAGATCTATGCCAGTCAGGGCATCGAAGTCACCGACGCTCTGATCCGTCAGGGCGTTGAAGCACTGAAGCAGGACCGTTTCGTCTACCAGCCGCCAAAACGCACGTTTTCGGTGCGGTTGGCGGAAGTCTGGATTGATCGCTGGCGCTGGAGCAAACGCGCCTTGATCACCGGCCTGATCGTTTTCACGGGCTGGCTTGTCGTCGCCTTGCCGAACCGCTTTATGGCGGAGCGCGCCTATCGCGCGTATGTCACCAGCGTGAGCGAGTTGCAGCAGACCGGCGATACGTTGGCGCGCCGACGTGATGCTCTGACGCCGCGACTGACTACAATCGCCGCCGATCCGCCAGCACTGGTTGCGGCGCCGCTGCAGGTTGCGCACACGCGCATCGAGGCCGAGCATTCGGCGCTGATCAAGGTGTGGCCGGATGCAGCGACGACGATGGCGCTCGATGCCCATCATTTTGCCAAGGATCCGGACGCGGCGACCAACGCGCTGGCAACGCCGCGTCAGCAGTTGACCGATGCCGTCGATCAGATCGAGCGTGTCGAAGCACAACTGACGCGTGCCGAGGCATTGCGGACAGCAGCACTGACCCTGACGCAACTCGACGCACAGTTTGCCGGATTGACGCTGGCCGAACCCGCGCAGGCGCAAGTTGCGAGCCAGCGTGCGCAGGCGGAAGCATCCTTGCGCGCCGGCG
>JAYUXS010000517.1:0-2625 GCA_043752845.1 Lysobacterales bacterium
GATCACGACCAATGGCTTGCGCTTGCCGATGCGGTCGCTCAAGGCGCCGGAAAACAATTTCACCACCGACGCCATCGCCTCCGACGCGCCTTCGATCAGGCCGATCATCAACATGCTGGCGCCGATCGGACCGGCCAGCAGCAGCGGCAACAGCGCATGCACCAGTTCCGATGATGCATCGGTCAGCAGGCTGACGAAGCCGAGCGCCCAGACCGTGCGCGGTAGCGCGGTGCGCGTCATGGCCGATGCTCGCGCGCGAGATAAGCCTCGCTCTGCATTTCGATCAGGCGCGATGCGGTGCGCGCGAATTCGTGCACGTGCCGCGTACCTCGGTACAACGCCAGCGGCATCGCCGCCGCGCTGACCACAAGATTGATGTTGCGGTCATAGAACTCGTCGACGAGATGGATGAAGCGCTTGGCCGCGTCTTCGCGTCGCTGGCTGGCATCGAACACCGGGATGTTGGAGATGAACACAGTGTTGTGGCTGCGCGCGATCTCGATGTAGTCGGCGACGGCACGCGGGCCTTCGCACAAGTCGGCGAACTCGAACCAGCACACACCGTCAGCACGCAGGCGCGTCGCGATGTCGCGGTCGTTGATGCGGAGCGCGCCATCGCGCGTCGCGGCATCCGGCGCTACGTCGTCGAACATCTGCGTCATCGCGATGTCGGCCTTTGCCGCATCGATGTGGAACACGCTCGCTTGCGTCAACGCACGCAGCCGATAGTCGGTCGTGCTTGCCAGCTCGACGACTTCGCAACGGCGCTCGATCAACGCGATCGCGGGCAGGAAGCGTGCCCGCTGCAAACCATGTTCGTACAAACGCTGCGGCGGCAGGTTGGACGTGGTCACCAGCGTTGCGCCGCAGTCAAACAGATGCGTGAGGAACTCGCCAAGAATCATGGCGTCGCCGATATCATTGACGAAGCACTCATCGAGACAGAACAACTTCGCTTCGCGCGCGAACTTCTGTGCCACCAGCTTCAGCGGATCTGATTCTCCAGCGACATCGCGCAACGACTCGTGGATTCGCCCCATGAAACGATGAAAATGCAGCCGCAGCTTGCGCTTGCCGGGAACGGTTTCGTGCAGCAGGTCGATCAGAAAGGTCTTGCCGCGGCCAACGCCGCCATACAGATACAGCCCGCGCACCAGCGGCACCGAGCGAAAGCGCGCGAAGAAGCGCGTCAGTGCATCATCGTCGGCGTGTTCGACGATTTGGGCATGAATGCGGTCGAGAAGTGGCAACACAGCGCGCTGCGCCGGGTCATCGAGGCGATGACCGCGATCGATTTCGCGCTGATAGGCGGCGCTCGGCGTCATGCCAGCGTCGGCAGATGTTCCGCGACGCCAGCCGCGATGGCCGCGCGTAGTTCAAGCAACTTGCCATGGAAAAAATGCGATGTCCCGGCGAAGCGGACAAGTACCGGCCGCAATGGCTGCTGCGCGACCCAGGCATAGACCGCGCTTGCGTCCACCACTTCATCGGCGTCGGGTTGCAACACCAGCCACGGACAAATCGGCGGTGTACTGGTGTGCACATCGAAGCGCCCGACCGGCGGTGCGATCGAAATCAGCAACGCCGGCGCAATCTCCGCTGCGCGCGAAATCGAGACATATGCGCCAAAAGAAAATCCGGCGAGGATCAATGCTGCATCCGGATGTGCAGCGCGCATCCATGCGCAGATCGCGACCAGGTCATCACCCTCGCCGCGTCCTTCATCGAAAGCGCCAGCACTCGCACCGACACCGCGGAAATTGAAGCGCAAGGTCACGGCACCGAGTCCGCACAGTGCGCGTTCGCAGCTCGTCACCACCTTGTTGCCCATGCTGCCGCCATGCAGCGGATGCGGATGACAGATCACTGCGATGGCATTGCGCCGTCGCTCGATATGCGGCCATTCGATGTGCGCGTCTACGGCACCGGCCGCGCCCTGCAGCACCAGCGCGCCGGATGCTTGCGGGCAACTGATCGGCGCCATCGGAACCGGTGTCATCTCGTGCTTCAGTTCGCCGCGGCTGCAGGCTCGCCGACAGTCGCTGGTGCCAACAGGCCGAGCAGCAGCGGGTCGTGATCGGAACTGCGGAAGGGATCGGCGCGGTAGCGTGTTTTCAATGCACGCTGGTCGTAATCGGGCTGACCATATTCAAAGCCCGGCGACTCATCCGCATTGATATGCCATTCGCCAACGCCACCCACCCATTCGGCTAGTGAGGCACTGGCAAGCGCATGATCGAGTCGTCCCGATTCGCCATTGAACACGTAGCTGTAGCTCGGCTCCGCCAGATGCGCGGCAAGTACGTCGACATAGCCGCGACTGAGCAGATGGCGCACCGGGTCTTCGGCACCGTAGGCATTCAGGTCACCGATCAACAACACACGATCATGGCCACTGCGCACCGGATCGGTGGCCAGCCAGTCGGCCAGCACGCGTGCCGAGTCGACGCGGCGCGCGTTGAAGCAACCCTGGCCGTCTTCCTGATTTTGTTCGGTGGCGCGCGCGTCCTGACAACCTTTGGACTTGAAGTGATTGGCAACAACAGTGAAGTCGAGCTCACCGGCTTCGAATCGTTGTGCGATCGGCGCGCGTGACCAGCGGTCGAATGGTGCGTCGAGCAACAC
>JAYUXS010000518.1:0-2601 GCA_043752845.1 Lysobacterales bacterium
ACCTTTCGGCGGCTACAAGCAATCCGGCAACGGTCGCGACAAATCGCTGCATGCCTTCGAGAAATACACCGAGGTCAAGGCGACGTGGATCAATCTGGACGCGTGACCAGTCAGAGGCGACAATTGCGTCATGACAGAGATCGATAAGACGACCGAGATGGCTGAGTGTTATGCCGCGTTCGTAAAAGAGGCCGACGATCGGCATGCCGAGTTTCTGAAAACCGGTATGGCCGTCGGTTGGGAAGAGATGAAGGCTTACGCGCGGGCGCGCGCCGCAGGCGAGGATGTTCCCCGACCTAGAGCGCGAAGAATCCTCCGTCCATCGTGACAGCGATCGAGACTGATCCCCGCGAAACGGATGACGTTGGCTGCCAACGCGAAGCCGGTTACGTCGAATCGTCCGATTCGAACAAGTGACGGAAAAATCGCTCCGGCGCGTTCAGAAAATCCCGGGTCAGGCGCACGTGTTCGGTCTGGCGTGCGTCAATTGGATTGATGCCATCGTCATCGACTTTGAGCACGGTCGCGCCCGGGTAGCAGAGCAGAATGGGTGAATGCGTGGCGATGATGAATTGTGCGCAGCGCGATCGATCCATCTGATGCAGCAGCGCGAGAAACGTCAGTTGACGTTCCGGCGACAGCGCTGCTTCGGGCTCGTCGAGCAGATAGACGCCGTCCTCGAAACGCCCCTCGAACAAGGCCAGGAATGCCTCGCCATGCGAGCGCTGGTGCAGCGATTTGTGGCCATACTGCGAAAACCTCGCGCCGACCGACTCCATGTAGTCGATCCATTGATGAAAGGTTTCGGCGCGCAGGAAGAAGCCGTCGCTGACGCGCTGACGCCAGCCCAGGTGCAAGGCGCGTCCGAGTGCGTGGCCATCGACGTTCTCGCCGAAGGACTGGTCTCGATCTCCGCCTTTCGAGTTGAACCCGCACGCCCAGGCGATTGCTTCGAGCAAGGTCGATTTACCGGCACCGTTTTCGCCGACCAGCATCGTCACCGGCGTCTTCAAGCGCAGCGGCAAACCGCGCACCAGCGAGCGCACATTGAACGGATGCTTCGCGGGATCGTCGATGCGATCGGCGTGAATCCCGACGTCGACGAGAAACGGACTGCCGCTGATGCCGGTGTGAATCTTGTGCTTGCTCATGCCGGATTATTGCGGCAAGTGTCGATACTTCGCGATGCGCGTCAAAGCAGATGGCGCAGATTGGGCAGGTATTTTTCCAGTGAGCCGGTGTTCACCGCGACGACGCGTTCGCCCGCGCGCACGAGTTCTCGGTCCAGCAGTTGCGGCAGCGCGGCGATGCACGCGGCACCTTCGGGTGAAATCCAATCGCCGCGCATCCGCCACAAGCGTGTGAGTTCTGCCGCGGTGTCGACTTCGGATACGGCGACCGCGGCGCCGCCGCTTTCGCGGATGATCTGCAGCACGCGGCAGTGGCCGACGCCGCCGGGTACATTCAGTCCCGCCGACAGCGTGGTGCCAGCGGGTGGATAGGGTTCGGTATCTGTCGCGCCACTGTCGAATGCACGCACCAGCGGCGTGGTGACTTCGCTCTGCACGCAGACCATGCGTGGACGCTGTGCGCCGATCAAACCAAGCGCCTCAAGTTCGGCGAACGCTTTCCACATCCCGAGCACGCCGGTGCCACCGCCGGTCGGGTAGACGATCACGTCGGGCAACGACCAGCGAGATTCGCCGACGCGCGGTTCGGCGAGTTCGAGGCCCAGACTTTTCTTGCCTTCGATGCGCCACCCCGGTTCCTGGAATGTCGCAACATTGAACCAGCCATCCGACCAGTATTTCGCCTTCAGCAAGGCGGCCGCCTCGCGAATCGTGCCTTGCACCAATTCCAGTTGCACACGCCCCGGATGCAAGCGACTCAAGGCAGCGACCTGACCGAGGATCGGCATCGGTGTGTCATCCCCCATCGCGACCACGACTTCCAGTCCACCGGCGAGCGCGTAACGCACCAGCGAATCGCCGGCATTGCCTTGCGTCGGTACGGCGAGTCGTTTGAGCCCAAAGCGCCGCGCCATCGCCACGACCATGGCCATGCCGCGATCCTTGAAACTCTGCGTCGGGTTGGCGCCATAGCCGCGGTGCGCACGGCCTTCATCCTTGATCCACAACCCGAACCCCGCCGCCTGGGCGACGGCATGTTCGCCATAGTGCAGCAAGGGTGTATGGCCTTCACCGAGGGCGACGATGTGCACCGCATCGTGGGCATCGTTGACGTCCAACGCCATCAATGCCCCGAACCGCCACATGTCGCGCCGCGTCGGGTCGTACCACGCAGCCCGCGGCTGCTCGCGCGCCAGCCGCTCCAGATCCAGCAGCATTTGCACCGGCCGCCCATCAGCCGGATCCAGATTCATCAACTGGTCGGCCGGATACTCGATGCCGGAACCGATGCCTTGGAGGCAACGCACGTAAGTCATCGCGATCAGCTCCCCAGTGCGGCCAACACAGTGCGGAAATTGATCAGTCCGGCCTCAATGTTCTCGACAATTTCCTCGGCGAGGTCCTTCGGGTCGGGGAGGTTGTCGAGGTCGGCGAGACTGCGGTCTTTTAGCCAGAAGAGGTCGAGGCTGGT
>JAYUXS010000519.1:0-2599 GCA_043752845.1 Lysobacterales bacterium
TGCCTTGCTGGGTGTGTCCCGGCTCGGAACGGCGGATCGGCCGGGCGATACCGAAATCCATCAGCTTGGCATTGCCGCTCGATTCAAGAATCAGATTCTCGGGCTTGATGTCCCGGTGCAACACACCGACTTCGTGCGCCGCGCCAAGGCCCGCGCACAACTGTTTGGCAATGCGTAGACCGGCCGAGAACGGAATGCGCCCGGCCTGCTTGATCAGGTAGCGCAAGGTCATGCCTCGGACGTATTCCATCGAGATGTACGGGCGGCCCTCGGAGTCGCCGAAATCGAAGGTGCGCAAAACATTCGGATGGGTGATCTTGCGCGCCAGTTTGAGCTCGCTCTTGAGACGATCGAGCTGCTCGGCGTCCATCATTCCGGCACCACGCAGCATCTTGATCGCAACCACGTCGTCCAGTTCGAGATCACGTGCCTTGTAGACGACGCCCATGCCGCCGGCACCCAATTCCGACAGGATTTCGTAACGTCCCGCAAATACGCTGCCGAAAACGATGTCCGGAGTATTGCCACGCTTGGTCACCGGCAAGCCCACCGATGGCGTGATCACCGTTGAATATTCGCCGCCAGTCGCCCCGTTTGCCGGCGCGAGGGTCTCGAGTTGGTCGAGCATCGGCAAATCCAGGACCGGAAATGCGCGGCCGCTGACGAGGCCAGTAGATGCACGTACTTCGCAGCCGGTGATCTGCGTCACCTGCTCGATCATCGGCTTGGCGATGACCAGTTGGCCGTCGCTCGATTCCGACAACAGGCGATCGAGTTGATACAGGACGCCGCCGCCGGAGACCGGCGCTGTGGCATTGCCGATCACCATCACGCCCTCGACCACATCGCCCTCGTGCAGCGCGATGGCTAGAGACGAAGACAATGCATCGGAAAGGTCGGAATCACGACGCAGATAGCGTGCCGTGCGCAATGCACGTTCCAGCGGCTTGTCGCCGGAAAAACCAAGTACGGCGCGAAAGCCATTGAACGACAGCACATGTGCCATCGCCAACTTCGTCGCGAGATCGATCGCCTGGGTGAACTGGGTGACGCCGTTGGCCAAACGCTCGGCCTGATCGCGCGGCACCGCCTTGGCCAGCGCACGGCAATCGATGCCGAGCATCACGCGAGTGGCGAATTCGGGTGCGCGCGTGGGCTGCGGTGCACTGCCGCCCGATGTCACCAGCGCGCCGCTGCGAGATTTTTCGGCAGCCGGTTCGGGCAGGAAACGGGACAAGTTGGTGACGTAGCCTTCGATGTCGGACTTTTCGCGCAAATCCGAAAGCAAGCGATCAAATGCATGCGACAAACGCGCCAGTTCGTCGTTGCCGGCGATGCTGAGGTGCGTCTGGTAATTGCCGTCGGCGGCCTGCTCGGCAGCGCTCGCCATCACCCGTACCGGGCGCAACACGACACGCGCCAAAAGGTATGACAACGGCAGCGCCGCCAACAGGGAGCCGATGCCGGTCGCAAGCACCAGATTCAGTATGCGCTGAAAGCCGGCGTAAGCACGGTCTCGTGACGTCAACAGAACCGTGGCGCCGAGAGCGCCGCCAGCATCGGCATCGACTGGTCCGATGCGGCCGATCCAGTCGCGTCCGCCAAGGGTCAGCGACAGCCGATCCATCGACTTTGCTTCGGTAATCGCCTGCTTGATTTCGGCGTGACCACCGACAAATTTCGCAACTTCATCGGAGGCGCCGGCATCGAGACTGGTCGCGCTGACCAGCACCTGATCGTTGTCAATGAACACATAGGCAACGTCGGCACCGCTGAGCTTGCTGATGTTGGTGGCGAACTCACTGTCAACTTCGGCCGCAAGCACCAGAAAGCCGAGCAGATCCTCACCGCGCAAGATCGGCACGATGGCCGCCTGCAGCAAACGGTTTCCCTGTCGCCACGGCCCGGCAATCGGCGTTGCCTCGCTGATGGCAGAAGCGAGAAAGATGTCGCTGGACAGGTTTTGCTCGACCGCCTCGACTTCGTCGGTACGCGCCAGAACGCTGCCGCTGGCATCGAGGAAAATGCCCAGATCGAAACCATACTGGTCCTTCCGCTCGGTCAGCAGGTCGGCAAGCGACGAGCCGCCACCACCGAAATCGCCCAGACCGAGATCGACGTCCATCGAGCTCTCGAAGTACTGCACCACGGCCGGATCATTGGCAATCAGTTGCACCAGATTCTGGACATTCTGCAACTGCGCCTGTTTGGCGTTGCGCTGCACACTGGAACTGTTGTCGAGGGTGCGTTGCACGCTCTCTTCCGCAATCCGCCGGCCCTGTACATAGGTGATCGCCACGGCGGCGCCGACGGCCAAGGTGATCAGCGTCGCGCACACCAGAAAAATCTGGGCGCCAAGCGGCAAGCGGAAGCCAGGCTTAGTAGTTGGCATTGGGCGTCCTTGCATAGGGCTTGCCGAACTTGTTGGTGTGCGCCGGAACACGGCGTTTATTGAGGTCGACCTGAAGCTCGATCTCAACAAACGCCGTGTGCCGGCGCACACCAACAAGTTCGGCAAGCCCTATGCGAGGACGCCCAATGCCAACTACTCAGGCTGGCTTCCGCTTGCCGATTGGCGCCCAGATTTTTCTGGTGTGCG
>JAYUXS010000520.1:0-2595 GCA_043752845.1 Lysobacterales bacterium
CCGCCCCGCTGATGCTGCGCTCATGACCACGAAAGCGCAGCAACGCCGCCCATCCACCCGGACCGGGATTGCCCGAGCAGGCGCCGTCGGTATAGATCGCCACCCGGTCTTCGCTCACGCAGCAATCCCGTTACTCGAACTCGGACGAGCGACCCAGCCTGCACGCGCACGGGTTACGCGTTGCCGCACGACAGAACGCCGCAGATTCGGCAGCTCCCGGCGCTTGCGTGCCTCGATCATGAGCAACCCGCTCCATGGCCGCGCACCGCTGGCAATGCGCACAGGCGCGCCATCGCGAAACGCGATGCGAGATACGCACACGTCGACACAGTCGCGCGCATTGAGCGCGCCACACAGATCACGCAAGCCGGGCACTTGCAGGCGCGGCGCACCGGTGTCGAAGCAACGCATCTTGAACCGCGTCACGCTCCAGGCGCCCACCACGAGCAGCACGATGCTCCGCTCAGGCTTGAGCACGCGCAGCGCTTCGTCGAGCAGGGCATCGGCATCCGCGGCAACTTCCACCACATGTTGCAGCACAATCCGATCGACGCTGTCATCGCGCAGTGGCCAGGCGCCGATCTCGGCACGCAACGCACCATCGACCAGCCGATCACCGTGCAGGAACAACTCGAGCGCATCGCCCGATGCCATCGGTGGCGCAGGCACTGCGGCCATCCAGAGCGTTCGATCCTCGGTCCCGGCAGGAACGCACAACGCCGCCCGCTCAGCCGCAAGCAGTCGTTGCCACCAGGAATCGGCATGCGGTCCGGGTGCGCCGGAATGGGAATTGACAGGCATGCAGGCACTCGGCAAAAGTCAGGGCGTGATTGTGATACAAGCTCGGCTCCTTCCGAAAGCGGCGCTTCGCGCGAGAACCAGCAGCTCATGGCCATCATCGCCACGACCCCGCTCGCCGGCATGCACGCGCACGCCGTGCCCGCGTTCGCCGACAACTACATCTGGCTGCTGCAATCCGGCGCCGACGCCATCGTGCTCGACCCCGGCGACGATGCACCGATCAACCGTGCGCTTGCCGAACTCGGATTGACGCTGCGCGCCATCCTCATCACCCACCACCACCCGGATCACATCGGGCGCCTGGCCGCGCTCGCTTCGCGCCACCCGTGCCCGGTCTACGGGCCGCGTGATGCGCGCATCGATCGCATCACGCAGTTCGTCGACGAGGGCGACGTGGTCAGCATTGCCGGCTTCCCGCCATTGGCGGTGTGGCATGTGCCCGGCCATACCCGCAGCCACATCGCGTATCGCAGCAGCGATGCGATTTTCGTCGGGGACACCCTGTTCGGTGCCGGCTGTGGCCGCGTCTTCGAGGGCGAACCGGCCACCTTGTTCGCCTCGCTGCAGCGCATCGGCTGCTTGCCAGAAACCACCCAGGTGTTTTGCAGTCATGAATACACCCGCGCCAATCTCGGATTCGCAGATGCGGTTGAACCGGGAAATCCGGCGATTGCGGCGCGCCGTGCCGAACTCGCGGACGGGCGCGCAAGCGTGCCCTTTCGCATCGCCGGCGAACGCGCAAGCAACGTGTTTCTGCGCTGTGACCAACCTGAAGTTGTGCGCGCGGCCGAACGCCATGTGCGATCGTCGCTTGCCAAGCAGGTCGACGTGTTCGCCGCCTTGCGACTATGGAAAAACACCTATGCGTGAGCTGACCTTGCACCAGGGATATGCGAGATGGATGCTCGCAAGCGCGTTTGTGTTGCTCGGTGCGTGCAGTCATAGCGTGCGCGAGTCGCCCGACGCAGACGCGGCGACGCCCCAACCGCCGATCAGTGCGACCAAACCCGCAACGACGCCGCCGGTCGCACCCACCAACTCAAAGCCGGTCGAACCGATCGCCGAACCGGCACCTGTCGCATCGAAATCGATGTGGCCGCGAATCACCGACGGCTATGCATTCACCCGTTGCGATGGCGCGTCGAAGTCGCAATTGCGTTGGCAACGAATATTCCTCCAATCTCGCGAGCGCCATGCCCAGTCACTCGCGGCAGTTGCACCATTCATGGCCTACGTGGCGAACGAACTGGCCCGTCGCGACTTGCCCATGGAGTTCGTCTGGCTGCCCTATGTCGAGAGCAGCTACCACGCGTTTCGCAGTCGTGGCGCTCGTCCGGCAGGCGCCTGGCAAATGATGCCTGCAACCGCGCGCTGGCGCGGATTGAAAATCGACAGCCATTACGATGGTCGACTGGATTTTGTCGCGGCCACCCGCGCCGCGCTGGATCTGATCGAGCATCTGGCGGTCAGTTTCAGCCGCAACTGGTCACTGGTGACGATGGCTTACAACGCCGGCGAATATCGCATCAAGGGTGCCATCGCGCGCGCGCGCAAGGCATCGAAATCGGAGCGACCCGAAGACCTCGCGGTCAGTGCGACCACGCACGAACATCTGATCAAGTTGCGCGCGCTGGCGTGCATCGCCGAAAGTGCGCCGGCGCTCGGGCTGCACTTACCCGAGTTCGACGAATCCGCGCAATTGGTCGCGATCATCATCGACAAGCGCCTGTCGGCCAGTCAATTGGCTGCGGCCGCCGGTACATCGACCGAGCAATGGTTGCGCTGGAATCCGGC
>JAYUXS010000521.1:0-2578 GCA_043752845.1 Lysobacterales bacterium
CCGATCAACACGTCCGGGCGCTCGACCTGCTCGGTCATCTGGATGACTTCGGCGGTCTTCTGCACCGCGATGACCTCGGCGGGCGCACTCAGGGCCACACCTGGCAGCTTCGCCTTGTCTTCCGGCCGCACCACGTTGTAGCCCTTGATCTTCTTGCCGATCTTGATCGCCATTGCTGTTCTCGTCCGGTTGACTCGCCAAAAACACATTGCGCGACCGAAGCCGCGCACTGTGTTCAATCATAGAGGCTCCTGTGCACGGTCATGCACAGGAGGATGTCCGTTCCGGAACCCGCGCGCTCAGCGCGTCGGGCACCGGTGGACGCGCCTCAAACACACGCTGACCCGGCGTGTGCGAGACCTCGGCCTGTTAAAAACACTGCGTCAAACAGACGCGCGTCAGGCCGCCAAGACAACGGGCGTCAGATCGCCCGTGCCGCTTACTTCTTCTTCGCTACCTTTTTGGCGGCCTTCTTCGGGGCAGCCTTCTTGGCAACTTTCTTCACGGCCTTGGCGGCAGCTTTCTTCGGCGCTGCTTTCTTCGGCGCTGCTTTCTTCACGGCCTTCTTCGCAGGCTTTGCAGCTTTTTTCGCGACCGGCTTCTTGGCCGCTTTCTTGGCAGCAGGCTTGGCGGCTTTCTTTGCAGCGGGCTTGGCGGCTTTCTTCGGAGCTGCCTTCTCCGCTACTTTCTTAGCTGCTTTCTTCGCCGCGGGCTTTGCAGCCTTCTTCGGCGTTACTGCTTTCTTCGCCTTGGCGGCGACTTTCTTCACCGCGGTCCTGGCGGCGTCGGCCTTCTTGGCCACGGCCTTCTTCGCCTTGGCGACCACCTTCTTGGCTCCGGCCATCGCGTCGTTGGCTTTCTCGACCACGGCGGCTTTCGCGTCGGCCATTGCATCGGCCATGTTGGACATCATCGAATCATTACTCATGGGATAAACCCTCCGGCTGCTTCAGTTAGTTTTGTTGTGATCAGTGGTCGCATCCATCGCCGCCACTGTCACCGCCGGTTGCCCGACGGCGGAAGGCCGACCGTGTTGCACACGATCGGCCAAACGCACCTTCCCTGGCCCGTTGCATGGTCGGAATTTCTCCGACGCATTCCATGATCAAACGCAGTTTCATCCCAAGTTCAGACGCGCTGCGTTCAGAATTTTCCGTAGTAGCCCTCCTTCAATGCATCGAACAGATTTGCTGCGGTATGCACTTCGCCGTCGTATTCGATTTCCTCGTTGCCGCGCGCCTCGACAAAGGTGCCGTCTTCGAGTTCGAAACGATACGTCGTGTTTTCCAGATCATGTTCCTTGACCAGAACACCCTGGAAGGCGGCGGGATTGAAGCGGAATGTGGTGCATCCCTTCAAGCCTTTTTCGTAGGCGTAGCGGTAGATGTCCTTGAAGTCTTCATAGGCGAAGTCGGTCGGCACGTTTGCGGTTTTTGAAATTGACGAATCGACCCAGATCTGCGATGCCGCCTGGATGTCGACATGTGCCTTGGGCGTGATGTCATCGGCAGCGACGAAGTAGTCGGGCAACTTCGCTTCGTCGTCGCTCGAATACGGCATCGCCTTGGCATTGACCAGCATGCGATAGGCCAGCAATTCGTAGCTGTAGACCTCGACCTTTTCCTTCGACTTCTTGCCTTCGCGGATCACGTTGCGACTGTAGTGGTGCGCGAAACTCGGCTCGATGCCGTTGCTGGCATTGTTCGCGAGACTGAGCGAAATCGTGCCAGTCGGTGCGATCGAGCTGTGGTGGGTGAAGCGCGCACCGGTTTCGGCCAACTTGCCGACCAGTTCCGGTGCGACCGCGGCGACACGCTGCATGTATCGCGAATATTTCGCGTGCAGCACGCGACCCTTGAGCACGTCGCCGATCTTGATGCCGTCGCGGATCATTTCCGGACGCTTGCGCAGCATCTCGCCGGTGACGACGAAATCCTGGTTCATGATCGGCGCCGGACCCTTTTCATCGGCCAGCGACAGCGCCACTTCCCAACCGGCGACCGCCATTTCACGCGAGACGTCTTCAGTGAATTTGCAGGATTCGTTGGAACCATAGGCCATGCGCATCATCGTCAGCGTCGAACCGAGACCGAGGAAACCCATGCCATGACGGCGCTTGCTGGTGATCTCGTGGCGCTGCTGTTCGAGTGGCAGGCCATTGATCTCGACAACGTTGTCGAGCATGCGCGTGAACACGCGCACCACTTCCTTGTATTCGTCCCAGTCGAAACGTGCTTTGGCGGTGAACGGATCGCGCACGAACTTGGTCAGGTTGACCGAACCGAGCAGGCAGGAACCGTACGGCGGCAGTGGCTGTTCGCCACAATTGTGCGCGTGCAGGCCATTGCCATCGAAGGTGTTGATGCCGGGCACCTGTACATCGAACACGTCTTCGATGCCATCCGGCGTGACTGCGGCCACGGTCGCGACATAGCGCGAGCGGTTCAACGCACGTCGATATCCGGCGAGCGCTGTCGTCAGGCGCGCGGCCTTGTCGCTGTCGGCAAAACCGATCAGCGCGGCGAATTGCGCGAGCGCTTCACCGCTGATTACGAGTTCGTGCTGGGCAGCGGTCTGA
>JAYUXS010000522.1:0-2576 GCA_043752845.1 Lysobacterales bacterium
TCGATGCTGTGCGTCAGGCACTCGCCTACATTGCCGACGGCGACGTGTTCCAGGTCAATCTGTCGCGGGCATGGCGTGCGCCGCGGCCGGCACAACTCGATGTCGCCGCGACCTATGCCGCCTTGCGTGAGAGCAATCCTGCGCCGTTCGCCGGTCTGGTGCAGTGGGGCGGTTTCGCGCTCGCCAGTTCCTCGCCTGAACGCCTGATTTCGGCAGCGAATGGTGTTCTGCAGACACGCCCGATTGCCGGGACGCGACCGCGCTTCGCCGGCGATGACGACACGACGCGGGTACGCGAACTCATCGGCAATGCCAAGGAACGCGCGGAACACATCATGCTGATCGATCTCGAGCGCAATGATCTGGGGCGCGTCGCGGTGCCGGGTTCGGTCGTCGTCGATGAACTGATGACGGTTGAAAGTTACGCGCATGTTCACCACATCGTCTCCAATGTAACGGCGCGCTTGCGACCCGGGCTGTCGCCGGTCGACGCGGTCCGCGCCGTGTTTCCAGGCGGCACGATCACCGGTTGTCCGAAGGTGCGCTGCATGGAAATCATCAGTGAACTTGAAGGCGAAGGCCGCGGTTTCTACACCGGCGCGCTGGGTTATCTCGGACTCGATGGGCGCATGGATCTGAACATCCTGATCCGCAGCATGACAATCACCGCCAACAGCATCGAATTTCGCGCAGGCGCCGGCATCGTCGCCGATTCCGATCCCTGGCTCGAACTCGAAGAGACGCGGGCCAAAGCGCGCGGGCTTGTGCATGCGCTGATCGGCGAGCCGCCATGATTCGCGCCTATTGCAATGGTGAAGCGAGCGACGGCTTCGCGCTCGACACGCGCGCTGCGCATTACGGCGACGGCGCATTCACGACACTGCGCTTCCACGATGGCGCTTTGTGCTGGTGGCAGGCGCATGTCGCACGCTTGCAAGCCGCATGCGCCGCGCTGCACCTGCAGCCGCCAGACTGGTCGGCCTTGCATGCCCTGTTGCAACGCGAGGCTGATGTCGTCGGTGCTGCCGTGATCAAGGTGCTGCTGGTGCCCAACGCAAGTGGACGCGGATATGGACGACCATGGCCGAGCGCTACCGATTGCCATGTGTTCGTCTATGCGCCGATGGCGGTTGATCCAGCGACTTATCGTCTGGGTGTTGATCTGGATGCCGCACATCACACCTGTCTTGCGGGCGAACCTTCCGGCATCAAGACCCTGTCGTGTCTGGCGCAGGTGCTCGCTGCACCGGCAAGTCCCGGTCGTGAAGCGCTGATTTGTGATCGCGGCGGCTTTGTCGGGTGCGCGCGATCTGCCAATGTATTCGCGCAGTTCGGCGATGTGCTGTTCACGCCGCCTGCCGGTCGCGGCGTCGTGGCCGGTGTGGCGCGCGCAAGCCTGCTGCAATCGCCGCCATCGGGATTTTCCGTTAGGGTTCAAGCCATGCACCGAGACGCCTTGTTCCATGCCGATGCCGTGATCCTGTCGAATGCCGTGCGCGGTTTTGTGCCTGTCGCCCGTTACGCCGGACAACACTATTCACGTCGTGATGCCGTGCGCGCGATCGGCGCCCAGTTTCATCCGCTACTCGGTCTGCCGGTGGAGGCTTGAAATGCGTGCATTGAAGCTGCTGTTCTTGTTCGTGCTGGTCGTCGGGTCGGTTGCCGGCGTACTCGTGTATCGCGACTACCAGCGCTTCACCAACACGCCGATGCAACTGGACGCACACGAACTGGTACTCGATGTGAAGCTCGGTTCGTCGTTCCGGTCGATCGTGCGCAAGATCGAGAAGGTGGGCGCAACGCGTGCCCCCTGGTTGTACTGGCGCGCTCTGGCGCACGAACTCGGCGTGCTCGACGGCCTGCGTGCCGGCGAGTACGCACTGACCCAGAACATGTCGCCGCGGCGCCTGCTCAAGCGCATGGCCGAAGGCGATGTCATCCACCACCAGTTCACCATCATCGAGGGATGGCGCTTTCGCGAACTGCGTGTGGCGCTGGCCGAGGAGCCGCTGTTGGAGTCGACCCTCGGCGGCCTGTCGGATGCCGAGGTCATGAAACTGATCGGTGCCGAAAACGTGCATCCGGAAGGTCGTTTCCTGCCTGAGACCTATTCCTTCATTCGCGGCCAAAAGGATGTCGATGTGCTGAAACGCGCTTATCGCGCGATGCAGACGCAGCTTGCGAAACGCTGGACTGAGCGTGATCCGCAGGTGCCGCTCGGCTCGGAGGAGGAACTGCTGATTCTCGCGTCCATCGTCGAAAAGGAAACCGGCCAGGCCAGCGATCGCCCCTTGATCGCGGGTGTCTTCGCGCGCCGCATGAAACTGTCGATGATGTTGCAGACCGATCCGACCGTGATCTACGGCGTCGGTGAAAGTTTCGACGGCAATCTCACGCGTCGCCATCTGGAAACCGATACGCCTTACAACACCTACACGCGTTTTGGGTTGCCGCCGACACCGATCGCGCTGCCGGGCGATGCGGCCTTGTTGGCGGCATCGCGACCTGCTGCGGGCGATGCGCTTTATTTTGTCGCCAAGGGCAATGGTTCGACGGTATTTTCGTCCAACCTCAAT
>JAYUXS010000523.1:0-2569 GCA_043752845.1 Lysobacterales bacterium
GGTGCGTCCGACGATGTCGTGTTCGTCGACATTGAACATGCGGCTCATGTACGCATTGGCGAAGGTGTAACGCTGCTCGCGATCGACGTGCGAAATGATCGCGGGAATGTTGTCGGTGACAGCGCGCAGACGCTTTTCGCTGGCTTCGAGTGCGGCGTCGCTGCGCTGCAGTCGCGCGTAGGCACGACGTTGCAACGCGAGAAAAAGTGCGACCACCACAAGACCGATGGAACCGATCGCGATCAACATCAGGCGCAGACGGTTGCTCGCCGCGAGCACACGTTCACGCACGGCCGCCAACTCGGATTCCTTGGCCAGACGTTGCAGCTCGAAGTCCTGTTCGGCGTAACGCAGGCGCGCTTCGAAGTCGTCGCCGGCAAGCGCGCGGTCGCGCTTGTCGAGCCGTTCATCGAGGGCCATCAGTCGCAGCAATTGCCGGCCGAGGTCATTGCGGGTCGGGTCGCGTTGCAGCGACACCCGGATCAGTTCACGCAGCACGCGGCGCTGTTCGGCTTCTAGACCGGCTTCTACGAAGCCCTGGTCGGCTGCTTGCAGCGCTGATTCGGCTTCGGCGAGTTTGTTCTCGGACGCGGCCGCAATGCCGATGACCTCATGACCGAGCGCACGCAATTGCGGATTGCCGAATTGTCGCGCCAGCAACAATACGCGCTCACCACTGGCGCGCTGGCCCGCGACATCGCCTTCGATGTTGGCGAGGCGCGAAAGTTCGAGATCGAGTTCGGCGCTCAGTTTCGGGTCTTGTACCGACTGCGCGACCAGCAACGCGGCCTGCAGCGACGCGTGCGCGTCCTTGTGATCGCCGAGTTCCGCCGCGGCGCGGCCTTCATTGCGCAGCAGGCGCGCGCGGATCAGCGGTTCCGGCAGTTTGTCGAGTGCCTGCAGGCCGCGGCTGGCGTAGTCGCGCTCGCGCGCCGGTTTGCCGAGCGCGTTGCTCATCGACGAATACGCGAGGTATACGTCGGCCAGCAATTCCGGTGCCGGCGTGCGCTGCAACTGCGCTTCGGCTTCGCCCAGCAATTGTTCGCCATGACGGTAGTCCTGCAGTGACATGCTGGCGCGGCTCTCGCCGATCAGGGCGCGCACCGCGAGCATCGGCAATTCGGCGCGCTCGGCAGCAGCGCGCGCACTGGCCGCCGATTCGCGTTGGCAAGACCAGTTTGCAATGACGCGGCAGGCATTGGTCTTGGCCAGGTAAAGCAGCGCAACAGTGCGATGGTTGGCCTGCTGCTCGGCTGCGGCGATCTCGGCCGGCAGTGCCGCCAGTACTGCTTCCGGCTGCTGCAAGGCCTGCAACTCCAACGGATGTCGCGGTACGTCGGAAGCCGGGCCAGGCGCCGCCAACAGGTTCGCCGAAAACAGCAGCGAAAACGACGCGACCAGACCCAGGGCACGGTGCCTGGCGAATCCCGATCGAATCCCGTAGCCCCACATAGCGCACGCCCGCAATACCCCGATGGCCGCATCTTATCGCGCGTAGCACCAAGGCAGTGCGGCGCAGGATCGTCCTCGCGAGGTCAGCCGCGTTTGCGCAGCAGTTCCGCGATCTCATCGAGACGTTCGCTGATGCGCGTCAGCAACTGCCGCTGATCATCGTTCGTGGACGCAGTCACCGGCCATGCGACGGCCGTCGGCTGCGCGCGGTTCTTCACGGCGCGGCGGCGGTCGAGGATCTGCTGGCGGAAGGCGTGCGCATCGATGATGCCGATCAGCTGCATGTCATGCGCCTGGCCCCGGCTTTGCCCGGCGGTTTCGAACTTCAGGATGCTGAGGTGAAAATACTTCAGCACCGGGCCTTCGATGAAGGTGACGTCCTGGATGTTTTCGAGCGGAATCGTCTTCTCGACCTGGAGCAGGATGCCCTTGCGAAAACGCAGTTCGATGTCGCTCAACTCGCAGCTCAATTTCTCGAAGTAGTGTTTCGACCACCACTGCCCGACGCCGAGCAACCAGATCAGCGCCAGCGGAATGCCAATAATGGTGATGCCGATGCCAAAGGCCACGTACCACAGCAGGTAGGGCCGGATCAGCGGATTGAACGCGGCGTGCAGCGTCGTGCTCGACGCGGGCAGCGGCAGATCGGGTGGCGCAGTGATCATGACGGTATCTCGTAGATGGCCAGTATGCCGTGGCGACTCCGACTTTGGGCCATGGTCACGCTGCCCGACCGGGTGTGAGCCGGCCACAGAATTCGGTACATTGTCCACGACGGAACCGGTGAAGGCTGAAGACCCATGTGCTACTCGGCGCTTGTTGAAGCGGCGTTTCACCGCTTCTGCGCTCGAACGCGAAATCGCCGCCTTGATTGCAAAGCACGATGTGGCTGAAGCCACCCGACTCGAACAGGCGCTGTTCGCGCTGCGCAAACGACTTGCGGATGCCGAGCGCAAATTGGCGACGAAGCCGACCAAGACCGCGAGCGAGAGCCGGCGCATCGCGACCGCCAAACTGGAAACGACGCGGGCACGCCTGGCTGACCTCAAGCGCAGTGATTCGCCAGCGCTCGACCGCCGCATCTTTCCCGGTGTGTACTGTCCGGCCATGGTCTGGG